>DATIQS010000056.1:0-18239 GCA_035470605.1 Fibrobacteraceae bacterium | reverse complement strand
CGATGAGGATGGGCTTGTTTTTGGGGCTGAGGAAGATGGCCTTGAAGCCGAGGTCGGAGAACGGGTCGATATAGGTTGGGGTCATGCCTATATGGACGATCGAACGGGGATTTTTGCGCTACCTGGAGAGTAATTCTGAGCGGCACCCGGGGTGAAAGTCAGAGAGTCGGAAAGTCAAAGTTAGTGGCTGGTGGGTTCACGCGGATACGAGGGGGGCGGAGTTTCGAATGACGTTCCGCGAAAAGCGTATGGCTCCGGGTTATTCTCCCGACAGGTGATATTTCCGTTCCGGCTTGCCGGATTATGGAGACATATCCAAGGTAGGCATGTGTCGCGGAACGCAGTGACCGGGTTTGATGCCGATCAGTTGGAGAAGGATCCCCTGTTACGCACCATGAGATTGCCGCTTCGCGACAATGACAGCTTTGCGGCACGACTTTTACGGCGCAGACTCGAGGCGGATTCAGCAGACCCTTCCGCGAAAAACTCGCCGTTCTGCGATCACCTCTAACCTTTACCCTAAACGCCCCGCTCTGCGCTCCTCGTCCGCCGCTTCCTCAGCGCTTCGTACCCCGCTTGGTCCAGGTGGGTGATTTTTTCGATCAAGTCCCAGCCGAGGTTGTTCGCCAGCATGCCTGCCACCATGTCGATTTTATCCTGCTCCAGGCCTTCGGCGATGCCTTGGGAAATTCCCTGGGAGATTCCTTCCTCGAACCCTTTTTGCCATTTGTATTCCAGTGCGTATTTCATGTCGCGCCTCTGATCCTGGCCTTGGAGATAGGCCTTCTGTTCATCTACGGTAAAGTTCGCAAATTTTGCCGCCTCCAGCAACTGGCTTACCGGGGATTTCAGGTCTAGCTCCTTTGGCGGTTGGCTCCAGTTCCCCATGTGTGCCAGGCAGTAGCTCCACCATTCCAGGGCTGGATGGGAAATGTTTCGCAACTCCGGTACTTTGCATGTTTCCAGAAACAGAAAGATCGGATAGCGTACTAGCCGCTCGTCGCTTTTCTCGAAACGCAGGGTCGCCATCTGCAGGAAGTCCGGGGTCTCTGGCCGCAGAGCCTCTTCCATGATGACTAGCACGTAGACGGGCCTAAGGTGGTAGCGCTCGCCTGCTTTTACGTCCTCAATGCTTGCCCGGAAGGCGTAGAATGCCATGCGGTCGCGGAAATCTGATTCAATGGCACGTTGCATCTCCACGATAAAGTGCCTGCCGTCCTCGGCGCGACATTCCAGGTCCTGCACGACTTTTTTGTGCTCGGTGTCGAGGCCGACGTGCTCCATGGGGAGGTAGTCGAGGTCCACGATGCGGGATTCCCCGATGCGCTCCAGCACGGCGTTGAGGAAGCCGATGAGGATGGGCTTGTTTTTGGGGCTGAGGAAGATGGCCTTGAAGCCGAGGTCGGAGAACGGGTCGATATAGGTTGGGGTCATGCCTATATGGACGATCGAACGGGGATTCAGTGTCCCAAACAGCGAACTTTCGTTACACCGACAGCACGTCCTCAAGCATGCCTCGTGACACAATACGCGTAACGGTCACGGTTCCAACGCTCACGGATTGCTCGACGCCTACGCCCAATTTCAGTAAGCTGCAGTAGGTTTTTATTCGCGGTGCGGCTGCCTACAACAGAGGCATTGGTAACACTGCATGCCTTTCGCGGAATGTCGCGCAGCGTTCGTTTGCCATGACGTCTGGGCAGCGAAATCTGGGCTGGACTCTGTGCCTCCGCGCCTCCGCGAGAGTGTCTTTGCACAACGAGGAGCGGCGAACTTCATGGCGCACGGAGGAGCAAGGCTCAACGGGGAGGCGCGGGAGCAACGTGAGGCGTGGCCGCGAAACCCGTGCCGCGAAATTTTATAGAGCAATCGGTGCATGGATTCGTTTTTATTCGTCCAACAGGGTGGAGGGCGGGGGTGGGTCTAGAACCACCCCAAACATTCTTTCTTTACAACTTACTCCTGGCGAAGGGCTCCATGCGGGACGCAAGGCAACACGGCATGCTTTTCGCGGAATGTCGTGTTGCGTTCGTTTGCCATGACGTCTGGGTGGCGAAATTTGTGCCGGACTGCGTGCCTCCGCGTCTCCGCGAGAGTCTTTTTGCACAACGAGGTGCCGCGAACCTCGTGCCGATTCGAAGAGCCTTTGTGCCTCTGTGGTTCCAGCAAGCGTTTTGGGTATCTTCAATGCAGGAACATCGTTCTGGACTTCGCGCGCCGTCAGGTTCAGCGTTGGTTAGGCTCTTTTCCATTGCAGCGCGACGGAACGTTTCCCTAATATGTAATCATCGAAAATCACTTCCGCAGGCCCATCCGACATCCCGAAACAAACATGAAGAGGCAATAGATGCTCTTCCCTTGGATGACAATATCTTGCATTCGGGGCCTTTTCCCATTCCTTCAGATGTCCTTCCTTTTCCTCCTTGGCAGAGCCTCCCGTACAGACATCTATCAGCCAGTCCTGAAATCCATCATTCCTTTTGTCCGGCCTGTTGTCGTCATTCCATCTGAATGCCCCTAGATTATGAAAAGAAAATCCAGATCCTATGATCAATACGTTTTCTTCCAATAACTCCTTAAGCGCGCTTCCCATCAGGATGTGCCGTTCTGGATCCAGTCCACTTATCAAGGATATTTGTATGGCCGGAATGCCGGCTCCAGGGTACATCATCTTTAATGGCTCAAACACTCCGTGATCAAAGCCGCGCCTCAATTCGACATCTGATTCTATGTCCCTTGCCGACAGCAACGCCTGCACCCTTTTTGCCAGTGTGGGATTCCCCTGGACTGGATATTTTATCGAGTACGCTTCTTCGGGAAACCCATAATAATCATATAACAGCGGGGGCCTTTCCCCTCCAATTATAGTAGGCACGGATTTTTCCCAGTGAGCACTTATCACAATGATGGCTTCAGGTTTTTTCAACCGTTGGGGGAGAGCCTTCAGAAAGGAGATCATCCTTTCATGGCCGGGATCGCCCAGTATGGGAAGAGGCCCTCCTCCATGAGAAAGATAGACGACAGTGCCGCGATTATTTTTCTGCGTTGTTTCCATAGCGGTCTCCTATAGAAGCAAGAAATCCTTTGACGGTGCCTACTTCCTCCGTGATGGTTTATTATAGGAATTCTTATCGATGAGGATTTCCGGGGCTGGCTGAGACTAGATGAGCCTAACAATCGGTGCATGAATTCGTTTTTATTCGTCCAACAGGGTGGAGGGCGGGGGTGGGTCTAGAACCACCCCAAACATTCTTTCTTTACAAGTGCCCCTGGTGAAGGGCTCCATGCGGGACGCAAGGCAACACTGCATGCCTTTCGCGGAATGTCGTGTTGCGTTCGTTTGCCATGACGTCTGGGCAGCGAAATCTGGGCTGGACTCCGTGCCTCCGCGTCTCCGCGAGAGTCTTTTTGCACAACGAGGAGCTGCGAACTTCATGCCGCACGAGGTGCAAGGCTCAACGGGGTGGCGGGGGAGCAACGTGAGGCGTGGCCGCGAAACCCGTGCCGCGAAATTTTACAGAGCAATCGGTGCATGGATTCGTTTTTCTTCGTCCAACAGGGCGGAGGGCGGGAGTGGGTCTAGAACCACCCCAAACATTCTTTCTTTCCAACTTGCTCCTGGTGAAGGGCTCCATGCGGGACGCAAGGAACACGGCATGCCTTTTGCGGAGCGTCGTGTTGCGCTCGTTTGCCATGACGTCTGGGCGGCGAAATCTGGGCCGGACTCCGTGCCTCCGCGCCCCTCCGCGAGAGTCTTTTTGCACAACGACATAGGTGCAGCAAACAGGGCGCGTTAATGGGACACTTGTTTGAGAACGTACGAAACGCTGAAAAGGCGGCATGCGGAGCGGTTGGGAAACGCAGCGCGTAAAGAGAAAAAATCGTACCGAATCGCCCAATATCCTATTTTTCGCATTCCTGATGGACGATACTTCTGCTCAATCCTGTTCTCCCGTGCGCATCCCGCCCTATCCCGATTTGCCGGTGGTGGCCAAGCGTGCGGAGTTTCTGGATCTTTTGACGAAGCACCAGGTCATCATCGTTCAGGCGGATACCGGATCAGGCAAGAGTACCCAGTTACCCAAATTTATGTTGGAGGCTGGCCTGCGGGCCCATGGGCGCATCGGGGTTACCCAGCCGCGGCGCATTGCGGCGCTGTCTATTGCGGATCGATTGCGCGAGGAATTGCAGGATGAGAGCCTAGTTGCAGCCCGGATCCGCTTTCTAGAGGAGGGCGTGGCCAACGCTCCGCTGAAGGTGATGACCGACGGCATTCTGCTACAGGAATATCGCAAGGATCGCCTGCTGCGGCAATATGGTGCCATTCTGTTGGATGAGGCCCACGAACGCTCTCTGAATATTGACATTCTGCTGGGAATCCTGCGTGGTGTGGTCGAGCGGCGTCCTGAATTCCGCCTGGTCGTCGCTTCTGCAACCTTAGATGCCAAACTCTTCCAGGAGTTTTTTCCGGGCTCGGTGATCCTTGAAGCGGAGGGTCGCCTCTATCCAGTGGACATCGAATACCGGCCTGCGGAAGAAGGCAAAAAAGGGGGCAAGGCCCGTGGCGATTCGGGATTGTTGGACGAGGCACAACAAGCGATTCTCGATTTGTTGGACGATCGTCCCGACCACCTGCTCTGCTTTCTGCCCACCGAACGAGACATCCAAGATTTGGCGGATGATTTGCGGGGAATTCTGGATGAAAAACGCTTCATCCTTTTGCCCTTATTTGGACGTCTGAGCCCGGCGGATCAACGCCGCGTGTTCCGCGACATGGGGAAGACCAAGGTGGTGCTGGCCACCAATATCGCAGAAACCTCCCTGACGATTCCCGGTATCGCTTATGTGGTGGATACTGGGCAGGCGCGAGTCGCCCGTTACAACCCGCAGAGCCGCATTCAGGGCCTGCCGGTGGAAGACATTTCCCAGGCAAGTGCTCGTCAGCGTGCGGGACGTGCGGGACGTGTAAAACCTGGGCGTTGCATTCGTTTATATTCCGAGGCGGAACTTCTCGATCGTCCTGACTATACCGACCCGGAAATTCGCCGCACCAACCTGGCCAATGTGGTGTTGCAACTGCGCAGTCTCGGCCTTGCCCTGGACAGTTTCCCTTTTTTACAGGCTCCGCCGCGTACCGCATTCCGCAGCGCCTATCGCCAGTTGCATGAATTGGGGGCACTGATCCAACCCGAGGCCGATGCCGTGGTGACCCGTTTGGGACACGAAATGGCGAAGCTCCCTATGGATGTTGCGCTGAGTGCTGTGCTCCTCCGCGCTCGCGAATTGGGGGTATTGCAACCCGCTTTGATCGTTACGGCAGCGCTCTCCATTCAGGACCCGCGCATCAACCCGATGGATGGTAAGGAACGCGACCAGGCCCGCGCCTGTCATCGTCGCCATGGAGGCAATAAATCTGACTTTCTTACGCTGTTACGGCTTTGGAACTTTGTGCACAAGGGTTGGGAGAAAGGCTCCTCACTGAACAAGTTGCGCAAATTGTGTGAAGACAACTGGCTGCACTTTTTGCGTATGCGTGAATGGATGGATCTGTACGAACAGTTTGCTCGTATCCTCAAAGTTGAATTTTTGGAACGCGTCTGTGACCTGGAAACCTTTCATCGCGATTCTTTGCACATCGCGTTGCTAGGGGGATTTCTGGGGGGATTGGCTCATCGCGATACGGAGAATTCATGCTACCGCCTGGTGGGGGGGCGCGAGGGTCATCTGTTCCCTGGCTCCGATCTCTATGGCAAAAGCCCGGAATGGGTGTTTGCCGCGGAGGTGCGCGAAACCTCGCGGGTGTTTCTTTCGCGTTGTGCGGAAATTCGTTCCGAATGGGTGTTGCAGGTTGCGAAAGAATTCTGCACACGCCGTTGGTACGATCCGCAGTGGAACCCGGAACGCGGATTTGTTGAAGCGGTGGAAGAGATTCAATTCCGTGGCATGGTGATCAGTCGGGGGCAACGCGTGGATTTCGCTCGGGTGGACCCGGATGCTTGTGCACAAATATTCTGGCGCGAAGCGGTGGTGGAAGCCAACCTGCCCCGCCCCTTTACCTTTATGGCAAATAACGCTCGGGTATTGGAACGCCTGCGCGCTACGGAGGCGCGTCTGCGCAAGTGGGGCCTCGCGCCTTCGGAAAGTATGCTGGTCGATTATTTCCGTCATGTGGCACCGGAGGTCAATTCTCTCCCGACACTCAAAAAGTGGATTGCGGCGCAGGGCGAATCCCAACTCGCCTTTACGGTGAACACTTGGGTGAGCGACGACGATTTGCGGAATGCACCCAGCCAGCCCATCACCCTCAAACACGCGACCCACAACCTACGCGATGCCCTACAGAAGGCTCGTTCTCGTCCAGAACCACGGGCTCAGAATTCTGCTGGTGGCGCACTAGAAAGCTTTGATTTGGAAGGGGTGCGTGTGACCGGAGAACTCCTCTTCGATCGGAATCATGCTCGCGACGGTTTGCGTCTGGAAATCCCCATTTTCCTGATGGCGCGACTCACGCCGGCTCGTTTGGCACGTCAAATTTCGCAGTGGCGTGTTTGGATGCTCGATGCACTCTTCGGACAGATTCCTACGCTCTCCCGCCGTAAATTGGAACCCCAGCGCGAGGTGCTAGAAGACCTCTGGGTAGAGGCCCTAGGGGCTGATCCCGAAGCCGCACCCTGGCTCGTCTTGGTGGAACAATTCCGCACTTTGCCAGACACCTCTGAACTTTCCATCCAACCGCAGCAGGACACGCATTTGCGTTTGCATCTGGATATTTTGGATGCAGCAACGCAGCGCAAGGTTTTTTTGGACTTAGCTCCAGAGTGGGGCCCCGCACAGGTCTTTCTGTTTCTGCAACCGCAGTTCTATGTTGCGGCATCTGGCATTTGTACGAAACCTTTTTGTCGTGCGGTTTGGACGTTGCCTCATGGGGTCGCCTTTGCCTTTGGTATCCAACGGGAAGACGGGATTTTAGGCTATGGAATGCAGGAACCAGAAGAAGCCTACTGGTGGGCTGCACGCCTAGAGACGTTCCCGGCGGAACCCTGGAGTGGCCCTTTGCGAGAGCTGCTGGAAGATCGCTTGCAGGTCCTAGAAGTGTTGGGAGCAAAAGCCGTAGCGGATTGGATTCCGTTGGAGCGTCATTGGTTGTTGGGAATTCTCTTGGCCTCTTCTCGGAACATGGACGTGAAGACGCTTTCGTCGCGTTTAGAGCGTTTTTCCGGATTGGAAGGATTACAAGGTCGGAAAATGGCCTCGTTTGCTGCATTAGGAAAAGGCAGTAATGATCAGAATGAACGTGCCCGGCAGGCGTTGATTCGTAGTTGCACCGATGCGGCCAGTCTGGGAATCGAGGCGTTCATCCGGGCCTGGAATCAGTTGCGCGATTGTTCTCTGCGTTTGCGTCGTAATCAGAAATTGGCGCCGTCATGGTTTCTCCTTGCTGACTTGCAGGACACGGTGAATACGCTCCCGGAACGACTTGCGCTCACATCCGCCTGGTTGGGCGGAATTCCGAGCACCCCTTGGGAATCCTTGCAGAGTTTGTCGAATTTTCGCAGTTGGAGGGATGCGCGGGACGCGTGGTACACCGATCACGTTCATCGTTGGAAAAATCTGCGTTCGACCTTGCGTCCTTGGCTTTCGGGACAACAAACCGCTCGCCAGGAACAACGTAACCAGTTGCGCTCCATGCTCTCCAAATTGGAATCCAATCGCCAGCTCTGTTTTGAAGGACTATACATCGAAATTACCTTGGACTCCTTGGCCACGGAACTACGCGTGCAAGCCTCCCGAAAAACGGCAGTACAGGACGATCCTGGCGACGCTGTCACGAAGGACCAGTTGGAGAAACTTCGCGACCGCTTCCGTGGAAAATAACTGCGATCATTCGGAGAATCTACCGGGTCCGTGCTCTTGCTACCTTTGCGGTTATGGATTTTTCCGATCAGTCCGGCTCTGAGCCAGAACCAGCAGGCCCCTCTTCCAAGCGTCGCCATCACCGCAATCGGCGGGTGAATGCTATGGAATATTGGCAGAAAGGTGTTATTGATGACACGCCGATTAAGGAACGCTGGTCGCGCGAATTCAAAAATCCTCGCATTAAGCGCGTGAAAGATCCTGCAGAAAATTTGCCAGAAGAACTTCAGGTCGAGGGACTGGTGGTAGAGGTGCATCGTCGCACCTGCGAAGTGCGTCTTCCTTCTGGAGAGGATTCCTTCCATGTGGTCACGGCCCGCTATCGTGCAACAGTCGTTGAGGCTCTCGGGGAATTTCCCGCAGTTGGGGATCGGGTGACCGTAGGGCAGGCGGATCGGGATGGGGAGTTTATGGTTTTGCGCGTACATCCACGTCGGACCGCCTTGGTGCGTCCAGGTCCGCAGGATCGTTTGCATCAGCAACTCATTCAAGCTGCCAATGTGGATCAAGTGGTGATTGTTGCCTCTGTGGCACAGCCCGCCTTCAATTATGGTTTTGCCGATCGTTTCCTCTTGGCCGCGACCTTGAGTCAACTTCCCATGGTGTTGGTCCTGAACAAGGTCGATTTGGCTCCAGAACTCCCAGAAGAGGTTCGGGATTTCCTTACGTTAGTCGATCGCTGCATCCCGGTGAGTGCTCATACGGGGGCGGGAATGGAGGCATTACGAGCCCTATTACTCGATAAGGTTTCCGTTTTTTCTGGGCAATCCGGGGTGGGCAAATCTACCCTGATTAATCAGCTTGTTCCTGATGCTGGCCTGCGTACCGGGCTGGTTCGGGAGAAGGATGGCAAGGGGCGTCATACCACCACATCCGCCTCCCTTTTTGAAATTCCGGGGGGAGGCACAGTGATTGATACCCCTGGAATCCGGGCCTTGGGTTTGGTGGATCTGGATCCAGAAGATTTGGCCCGCTGTTTCCCTGGATTTTTTCCAGATGGAAATTTTACCTGCCGTTTCAAAGATTGCCGACACCAGGGGGAACCCGGTTGTTCTGTAATAGAGGGGGTTCAGGCTGGCCGGATTTCTACAGCTCGCTGGCAGAGTTATTTGCGAATTTTGGAAAAATCTGGGTGATTTCTCTAGTCTCGGCTTGACTGCCCAATGACCAATTTATAGCTTGTTTTTCAGAAGGCTCCTCAAGGGGCCGTTTGTTTTTTTTGTCCAAAATTCGATTTTCCTTTCATAAGTAAAGGGAAATTTGAGTTTTTTTATTCAAAAGCGGGGTATATATGCCAAAAATACAGATAAACCTTGAAGGCTGGCAGGACTATCGGGGCGCAGAATCCGGGGTCCTGCTTTACGTGGAATCCAGCCACCAGACCGCGATCCCCGTTCGAGACCAGCTGAATGAAAATGGGAAAGGCCATTTTTATGAGCCGAACTACGAAACCTCGACATGGGGCCTAAGTAGTTGTTGCAGTGCCAAAGCCATCAATGCCGCCATCAAGGCCAAAAATCGTTATTTGCTGTTTGGAACTCGATATGAGGGATTTAATACTGAATTCCGCAACCGCTTTATTATCATGGGATACCAGCAAATTGAAAAGATCAGAGACTTGCGGAGCCGTCATTTGCAACATTTTTTGGCCAGTGGTTGTGCTGAAGAATCCGAATGTATCGCTCTGGACCGGATTATGGCGACGTGGGGGCCCATGCGTTTTGTTTCCTTAGAGGATTCCTTTGTTTTGACGGATGACCAGATTAAGGCGTGGGGTTTGAGGGGGCGCGCGTCCCGCCAACTGAAATTGACCCTTACTGGTGAGCCTCTTTCTCAAGTGTTGGCTCATTTGAGCAGTAAAACAGATCGCATTGATGACTATATCGCCACGGTTGAAGAGTTGAAGGCTGCTTTGGATGAGGATGATGAATCTGAAGCGGTGAATGAATCCGCTTGAACTCTTTATTTCCCTTTGAACAGGTGGATTGTCCGTCCACCTGTTTTTCTCATTTTGGAAAAGCCAGAAAAGCTGCGTATATTTATAATAAAATCTGTAGCTGTCCAGAGTGTTCCGGTTCAGATACAGAGTTTGCTGTGGGAGGATACATGAGGAATCTTTTTCAATGCATTGCAGTCACAGCCCTGGTGGTTTGGGCGGATGGTTCTGTATGGACTGCCGACAATAGTCCAGTGAATCGGATTACGCTGAATGGCGATGGGGGAGGGTATTGGTATGGAACGCCAGACGGCTCATACACGCCAGAGGATTTCAGCACCATTACCGATTATTTGGCGGCAACCCTGACGCTGAGCTCATCCAGCAGCTATGCCGCCATCGGTTTCGATTGGGATAGCGCAGGGGGGGCGGTGGACTTGTCTGAAAAAAGCTCCTTCTGCATCGAATACCTTTCCAATGATTCGGTCTCTTTGGTAATGAAAGAGTCCGATATTGATGACGCTTGTCCTCAATATATTTACACGCTCCCTAAGCAGACCAAATCAGGGATTGTCCAAATTCCTTTTACGGATTTCTCTCTGGAGTCGTGGACCAGTGAAGCTTGTAGCACTCCTACTGGCGCAAATCATGAGTCCCAGACTGGTTTGCTGATCGAAAAGAAAACAACGGGCATTGTGAATTTGTCCATTTGGCAGATCGGCTTCGGTGACGAATGCGCGACCTCTTCTGATGCTGCATCTTCTTCCGTTGATGTTTCTTCTGATGCTGCATCTTCTTCCGTTGATGTTTCTTCTGATGCTGCATCTTCTTCCGTTGATGTTTCTTCTGATGCCGCATCTTCTTCCGTTGATGTTTCTTCTGATGCCGCATCTTCTTCCGTTGATGTTTCTTCTGATGCCGCGTCTTCTTCCGTTGATGTTTCTTCTAGCGAAGAGGAGGTGTCTTCGGCTTCTGGGAATCCAACCCTTGTCTGGGATCCTTCGTTAGGTAAACAGGTTCAGTTTGACGGTGCGGATGGTGGATATTGGTATGACTATTCTGATGGGAATGGCGGCAGTGTAACGGACAACATTTCCATACAAGACGGATCTTTAGATAGCCTTTACGCTAAACTGGCCCCCGGTTCTGCTTCTAGTGTTTATGCGGCTGTCGGATTTGACTGGGTCGATAACGGAGAAGATGTCTCCAATGAGGACAAAGAGGTAGTTGACTTGACCGAACATGAAAGTATGTGTATTACCTATACGGCATCGAAGGCGTTGTATATGGTATTCAAACAGCGTGACGTGGGAGATGCTTGTCCTCAATATTATTTGACTCTTCCTGTTCGGACATCCAAAGGAACAGCGGAATTGTTCCTTTCGGGGGCGAAATTGGAAAACTGGAGTGCTACGGGTTGCGATGCCACTCAGGATTATACTTTGCAGACTGGCGTTCATTTTCAATACAAAACAAAGGATTCCTCTTCTATCTTTAAGATTTGGCAGATCGGCTTCGACGGCGATTGTGGAGATGCCGACGTCACGGTGGGACTTTCCTCTGCGAAGTCGTCTAGTAGCAAGGCTATATCCAGTTCCGCCAACTCGAGCAGTTCCAATGCAACTAGTGTGGCCTCTAGTGCCGCATCTAGCGCTACAGCGACTAGCGTTTCTAGTGCAACAGCAACGTCGAGTACAACCAGCGTCTCTAGTTCCGGCTACAATTCGCTTTGCAAGACCACATTGCCAGGCGATACTGTAATCTGGATGTTGGCGGATGATAATGGAGATGGGGTCCCAAATTATGAGGATTCGACCCATACCTGTTACGTATCTACAAGTATTCTTGCAGGGAATAGGGTGGATGCTTCAGGCTTCGGCTTTATTAAACTGACTTCCCGAGAAATTTCTTTCCGGACTCAGGTGTCTGGGTTTGCTCGGGTGGATGTATTTACCATCTCCGGCCATTGGATTTCCTCTGTATTTAAAGGCAGCGTCGCCCAAGGAATTCAGCATTCTATGTGGGAAGGCTCCAGTCTTCCAGAAGGGGTCTATTTATTCCGACTCCAGCAGGGACGTCATGTCAAATTGGTTCGGGCGGTGCTAACCCACTGATCGATACAGATTATTGGTCTGTATGTATTCCCAGACCCCTTCGGGTAAATCCCCGGAGGGGTTGTTTTTTCCTTTTCGGATCTGACTGCTTGCTAAGACACCTATTCGTGTCTGATCTTTGCTAAAGAGGTGTGGAGGACGGAACCCATGTAAACGAAAGTCATTTTTGTCCGGCATTGGGTGACCTCGCCGAGGAAAGATGATCAGGCTGAACTCCTTCATGAGTTGGATGCCGTTGAAGTTCGACCCATCGAAATGTTCTGGATCTCGCCATTGGGGAATCGTCTGCCATAGGTCGGCTCCGAGCAATAGGCGAAATTCATCCTGAGGCCTTTCTGCGGATAGGGTGCGTAGCAATTGATAGGTCCCACGGTAGGCGTTTTGCTCCAGTTCATCCGTGCGAATTTCCATTCCCGTTATCCCATGTAATGCGATGCGCAACATGGCCACTCGATGCTGGGCGGGAGCTTTGGGCTTTTTATCCCATCGGTCTGGAGAGGGAGTGAACCAGACCGAATCGCAAAATCCGGCGCTTATGGCGGATTCTGCAATACGGAGATGATCACGGTGGACAGGGTCAAAAGCCCCACCGAATAAGGCGATGATCATGATATGGGCCCACCTGGGCTTGAACCAGGGACCAGCAGATTATGAGTCCGCTGCTCTGACCAACTGAGCTATAGGCCCATGGGGTTGCAATTTAGATTTTTTGGCTCATTCTGGATCCCGCAGAAATCCGGCTGGATTTACATTTCCCCTATGCTGTACTTGTTCTGGATGACTCGGCCTGTGAATGCGTTAATCGCGATGGTTTCGGTATGGATTGGTGGCTGGATCGCCGGAGCGGTCCTGAAGGGCCCTTGGCTATGGCTGGAGGGCTTGGCCATGGGATTGTTGGCGGCGCTTGGAAATTTGCACAACGATTGGGTGGATCGGGAGGTGGATCGAATTAATCGGCCGGAGCGCCCTTTGCCTTCTGGAAAAATCTCGCCGCAGGCTCTGGGCTGGACGATCGGAATCCTTTTGGCTTGCGTACTTGCTTTGGGGGTGTATTTAGGAGTGCCACATCTGCTGTTTTTCGTTTCGGTGGCTGGCTTGCTCTACTTCTATAATAAGGTATTTAAAGGTTTACCCTTATTTGGAAATTTCGCCGTGGCTCTATTGTGCGCCTCGGCTTTGATGCTGCCGACGATTGAACCCCGACTTTGGGGCGAGGATTCACAACCCTGGGTTCTTGTCCCTCTTGCTTTTTTTTCATTGTTGTTTACTTCGATTCGAGAGCTTATCAAGGATATTGAGGATGTGCCTGGTGATCGGGCGGCTGGTTTGACCACTTTCCCTGTGCTTCTCGGTGTTGCGCCTCGCCGTTCCCTGGTTCAATGGTGCCTTGTTGCTTCGGTGTTTTCTCCAGGAATCCCCGTGGCTTTGGGTATTTTTCCCAAGGTCTTTTTGCTTGCTTCGGTTGCTTTGGTGATTCCTCCTATCTTGATGGCCTTATTTTTTGTCCATTCTAGCCATGAAAATTGGCGAAAAGCACAAAAAATGTTGAAATTAGCGATGGTTGGTGGACTTTTTGCGACGGCAATCACCTGGAAAGGGCTTCAGTTTATTTAACTTTGGCGTGCCATCCCGGAGTTCGCCATGTCCGATGAAGTGAAAGAAGAGTGCGGGGTCCTTGGAATTTATAACGGGGAAAACCTCACGCGAAACATAACCATGGGGCTTTATGCCCTGCAGCACCGGGGGCAGGAAAGCGCTGGCTTTGCCATTGCCAACGGGGAACGCGTTCGAGTTCGAAAATCTATGGGCTTGGTTTCCCATTTGGCTCGTGAACATAATTTTGATGAACTATTAGGACATGCTGTGATCGGGCATGTGCGTTATTCCACTACAGGTTCGAGTACCTTAGCGAATGCGCAACCCATTCTGGTCAGTTGCAAATGGGGCCATCTGGCCATTGTGCATAACGGGAATCTCACGAATACACCTCAGTTGCGCGATGAAATGGAAAAGGATGGGCACATTTTTTCGTCCACCACGGATTCAGAAGTCCTTTTGCATGAAATTGCGCGAACGAAGGCAGAGAATCTTTCTGCGGCGATTAAGAAGGCTTGCGCAAAACTTACGGGGTCCTTCTGTATCATTTTCTTGACCAAGGATGATATGTATGTCGTCCGCGATGGCTATGGCTTTCGGCCAATGAGTCTTGGAAAAATGGGGAAGTCCTGGGTAGTCGCGTCAGAAACTTGCGCCTTTGATTTGCTTGGGGCGGATTATGTCCGCGATATCCTGCCGGGAGAGTTCCTCATTATTGATCGTACCGGGCTTCGCTCGGAGCAGTTCACCACAAAGCCTCGCAAAGCGCATTGTATCTTCGAGTACGTTTATTTCGCCCGTCCAGATAGCTTTATTTTTAACCATTCTTGCGACAAGATTCGGAGGCGTATTGGACGCCAGTTGGCGAAGGAATGCCCTGTTTCCGCGGATATTGTGATTGCGGTACCCGATTCCTCCACGACGGCAGCCTTGGGCTACGCTCAGGAATCCAAAATTCCCTTTGAAATTGGCCTTTTGCGGAATCACTATGTGGGACGAACCTTTATCGATCCTGCACAGAATGTTCGCGAACAGAAAGTTCGCTTGAAGTTCAACACGATTAATGGCGTTCTGAAGGGCAAACGGGTTTGTGTCGTAGAGGACTCCATCGTTCGTGGGACGACGTTGAAACTGATCGCCAAAATGATCCGCCAGGCGGGCGCCACGGAGGTGCATGTCCGTATTTCTTCTCCTCCTGTGGCTCATCCCTGCTTTTTCGGTATGGATTTCCCCACTTCTGGTGAGTTGGTCGCAAGTTCCTTAACTCCAGAAGAAATCGGCAAAATGCTGGCGGTGGACAGCCTGGGGTATTTGAGTGTCGATGGCCTGCGCAGTGCTGCACCTGGGGGCGCCAGTGATTATTGTGCAGCTTGTTTTGATGGGGTCTATCCAGACCAGGTGCCCGAATCGGCGTGTAAAACTGGATGCTCGGTGAGTCCTTAGGCATCATTGCCTGGGGCCCTCAATCCATTGAATTGTAATGCTTTTTCTGGAACATGTAAAAAGTTGCTCCCCTTCGTGGAACTCCGGTTCGGAACCATTGGCGGCGTTGCCTTATGCGGAAGAAGTCCACATCAAAAATATGGCGTTTGCCAATTTTTGGTCGGAACATCGGTTGCCGGGAAAACCTGATCCCCTCGTGGAAGCTCCTTCGCCCCGTCGATACCGCACCACAACGAAGCGAAGGGCGTTTCAGGAACGGTCGGGGCTGGTGTTGGGATTTGCGGATGGCTCTTTTGAAAAAAACGGTTTAGCGCAGTCCTTGCTGGAACCAGAATCTCATCAGGAGTTGTACACTGCAATTTTGCAAAAAGTGAATCAACCCGTTTATCGCTCATTGGCTCGGGCTTTGAATTGGGTCATCATTCGGGGAGATTATGAGCATTTCTGTGTGATCCTGAATGTCGCGGAGATGAATGCGTCCGTGGTTCGCAAAGCAAAACAGATGGCGGATTTTCTGCAGACCTCGTATAAAGCGGTGACGGCGGCGTGGTTGTATTTTGATCCATCCCGCTCCTCGTATTATTTGGAGGCCGACACGCCTGCGGATGGCTTCGCTTTGAAACATTTGTTTGGCCCGCGCCTGTTGACTTTGGTGGTGGATGATCTTCGTTTAAAATATCCGCCGACGGTGTTTTCCCAGGTGAATGAGGCGATGGTTCCTTGCATGGTCGCTGAGGCTCGCATGCTTTTAGAGCCACGCCCCAAGGATCGGATGTTGGATCTTTATTGTGGTTACGGCCTTTTCGGATTTTCGTTAGGTCGTTCGGCTCATGAGGTCTGGGGAATTGAATTGGCCGGGGCTTCTATTGCTACGGCTCAGGAAACAGCGCGCCGTATTGGCGGACATTTCCACTTCTTGCCGATGCGGATTACCGCTGACCGGTTGCGTAAAACTTTGCCTGCTCCTGTTGAATCTGAGGTGGTGCTGCTGGATCCACCCCGTCAAGGCGCGGAGGCCGGGGTTGTTCCTTATTTGGCAAGTCGAAAGCCTCGACGCGTTCTTCAAATATGCTGTGGTACGGAGGAAGTGGTTCCTGCTGTGCGTTCTTGGTTGTCCAGTGGATATCGCTTGATGCAGGCTCACCCTCTGGATTTGTTCGCAGGAACCCCGAATCTGGAAACGCTTCTTGCCTTGGAGCCGCAGTGAGCGATTCGCAAAGGACGACGATGCCCAGAGAGTGGTCTCTGCGCTTAGAGCGACTCCGTTTTCCACTTATCGTTGGCGTGGTGTTCATTCATGCCTATCCTGTAACGGTGAATTGGTGCGGCCTGCATTTGGGCTTGTCTCATCCAGAACTCTGGGAAAAATTAGTGCGCCAATTTTTTTCGCAGGGTATTTGCCGCATTCCAGTTCCAATGCTGTTCCTTTGCTCGGGCTTTTTGCTTTTCCGTGGGTTGGAGCGTTTCCCGGTTGCGGTTTATCTACAGAAATTGAAATCGCGGTTTCGTAGCTTAGGAATCCCATACCTGTTTTGGAATTTTTGGACCCTGTTCTGGATTGCTTTGGTGCAGCAAACGCCTTTCGCTTCTTTTTTCGCGGAGACATACCCCGTGGCCAGGTTTGGACCTCTGGACTACGGAAACGCTCTGTTGGGGGTCACCCATGCTCCCATTGCTTACCAATTGTGGTTTGTTCGTAATCTTTTGGTTCTTGTGCTCCTTTCTCCATGGATTATATGGTTCCTCCGACGACTGGGGGCGGTGTATCTTGGGGGACTTGGCTTTCTCTGGTTCACGCAGCATTGGCCTCTGTACATCCCTGATATTCCGGGCCTTTTCTTTTTTTCTTGCGGTGGCTATTTGGCTTGGAAACGTTGGAATTTGGAAAAATTAGATCGTTGGCGGGGGTTGTTTGTATTGGCTTATTTGGCGGTGCTATCCTGGGATTTAGCGCACAAGGGCCTTCCTGGCAATGGCTTTGTGCATCGGGCTGGATTGTTGCTCGGAATTTTGACCGTGTGGACTTGGAGCCGCTCTTTGGTGGCGGATACCCCTTGGAACGCATTTCTTTCGCGTTGGGCTTCGGCAAGCTTTTTCCTCTATGCCATGCATGAACCGATGCTGATGGTTCTTCGTAAAACGCTTTATGTCCTTTTTCATCCAGGGACGGACATTCTGGTTCTTCTTTTTTATTTCCTCTCCATTGCTGGGGTCGTGGGAATCTGTATGGGATTGTACCGGTTGCTTTTACGGGTCTGCCCCGGATTTTTGGGTTGGATCACGGGCGGGCGTTCGATCCGTATTTTTTCTGCGTAGGGGCTTAGTGGAATGGAACAACTTCATGGATTGATTGCGGTTTTGGTCGCCATTGTGGCCTGGGGCTCTTATACGGTCCCATTGAAACAGCGCGAGGATATCTCTCCATTTTGGTTTCAGTGGTGGTTGAGTCTTGGAATAGGGCTTTCCTCTCTGATCTTTGGGGCGTTTCGTGGATTTGCCGCTTTTTCTCTATGGGGAATCTTTGCTGGCTTGTGCTGGACTTTTGGCGCCGCTTGTTCTTTTTTAGCGGTGCAAAAGGAAGGGATGTCTGGAGCCTCCACCCGGTGGATGGGAGTGGGTATCTTGGTTTCTTTTTCTTCTGGCGTATTCGTGTTGGGGGAGCGGGTTTCGATGGCCCTTGCTCTACCCGGTGTCCTTCTGCTTCTGGCTGGGCTACTTTTTGTGTCTCAAGCCTCAGCGGATGAAATTGGAATACGGTGCTTTGGCTTTTTGAAATATTGGCGATCTTTGTGTGCCGGCGTGGTTTTTGGCGCCTATTTATTACCCATGCGGTTGGCCCAGGTCCAATCTTGGGACTTTGTGGCTCCCATGGGTATCGGTATCTTCGTGGGGGCTTTGGTATTCCTTCTCATTTTGCGGCCTGCACCATCTCCTGGATTTCGTTGGATTTCCTTGGGGTGTGGCTTGGCGTGGAATTTGGCCAACGTGGGGAGCCTCGTCGCGGTCCAGGTATTTGGATTGGCTATCGGTTTCCCGCTTACCCAATTGGCCCTTTTGGTCTCCATTTCTTGGGGAGTTTTCCATTTTGGGGAGTCTCCTTTACCCTGTCAGCGTCGTTTCTTGATGCTAGCGGCGATTTCATTGCTTGCGGGAGCGGCCTTGCTGGGCTTTTCCGCCCGATGAAATTGTAACTTTGGAGCCATGGAAAAAAATAAGATTTCGGTCGATGCTCTTAT
>DATIQS010000055.1:0-3440 GCA_035470605.1 Fibrobacteraceae bacterium | reverse complement strand
ATGTTGGTACTCATCTGTTCGGTCGTACCCGCAACTACCACGGACTGGTTGACCATTTCCTCCGCACTGGTCAACAACTGTCGTGAAACGGCAGAAAGCTCTTCCGCAGAAGAGGAAACAGTCTGAGAATTATTTTTAATTCCTCCAACCACCTGATGCAGGTTATCCACCATAGCATTAATCGCTTTGCCTAAAAGTCCGACTTCATCTTCACTGGAAACAGAAACCTTCTGGCTTAGATCCCCTTCCGCCACGCGATTGGCCAGGAGCACCACATCCCCCAAGGGCCGAGTGATTGAACGTGAAATCCAGATGCCCAGAAAAACGGCCAAAGCCACAGCGATCAAAAGAAGAATTAGCGTAATGGTTACGACAGAAGAGGCAGTCTGCTTGTTCGCATCAGCCAGCTGTTTAGACACTCCAACCTTCTGCTGAGTCATTGTATCGATTGCCTCATTTAAGTTCTTGGCAAGTTCTTGCATCTCAACGGAAACCTCAGAAATTTCACTGGCTCTCGAAGGGTCCTCAAGGATTGACTTCACTTTCTGTAGGATCTGAAGATATTTGTTCAAGCACTCCTGTACCGTTGCCAATGTCTTCTTTCCTTCTTCGGTTACGAGAGTGGCTCCAAAGGCTTGCAGCGTTCCATCGACTTCTTTTCCCAATTTCTCTGTTTCCTGAGAATAGGACAAAATATCGGCATGAGTCTTGGCGTTATTCATATACAATACGGCGAGACGAATCTTTTGAAAATTCACCCCAACACGAATTAACTGTTCCATAGGCGCAGCACCTTTTTCGTACAGCTCTTCGTCTGCGACTTGCATCGATTTCATCTTATCGATGGCGAATAATCCAACGCCCAATGCGATGAGAGCCACAATCAGGAACCCACCCACCAGTTTGGTCCCCACTTTGATCTTATTCAACATGATTCCTCCGTTTTGTTTCGAAAATCAATCTGCAGCTAGAATGGCCTTAGAATCCAGCAGCAACAACAACTCTTTGGTCAATGGATAGACCCCCATACAAAGTCCCTGTCTCGATTTGCGCTTCTCCTGCGGTAAGCCTTCACCTAATTTTTCTCCTTCTCGTCGATCCACAATTTTTTGGGAGTCGATTTCCACGATATCCTCCATGGTATCTACAAGAACGCCGAACGGTTCATCCACCGTATTTTTAAAAATCACCACACGACTGGTGCTCTCCGTCTTACCAGGATCAAAACCGAATTCAGAACGCAAATCCACCACCAGATGAATTTGTCCGCGGATGTTCATGTATCCGCAAACCGATTCAGGAGCATGATAAATGGGAGTAATCGATACGTCTGCATTTATTTCGCGAACGTCGCGAAGATCCACACCAAACAGGCGACCTGCCAGACGGAAACTCGCAACCTGCAAATTTTCGGATAGGCTTATTCCATCAGCCATGCCTCGCCTCCTTCTGCCATTCAGGTTCCGCCAAATCGGCTACAGCATCGGGATCGACCATTAAGGTCATGTGATCCTGAATCAAAGTGGACCCCGTTACGCCAGGGCCATGATAACTATCGCGATCCACATGACAGACATATTCGCCGATATCTAGCAGCTGCGAAATCAACAAACCATAGGGATAGCGGCTCTTTTTGGGAAGCAGCATGTACATCTCTTTTTGGTCTTCTACCTGTTGGATGTTGAGATACTTGCTCAATCGAATCATGCGGGTGGATTGTTGATCCACGACAATATATTCGCGCTCCCCGATCCGTTCTACCTTCTCCATTTCTACATGTTCAATGCGCTTGATCATTTCCATCGGAACTGCGAGTTGCTCCTGTTGGGCATTGCGGAAAAGAATCAATTGACGACGATTTTCCTGTCGTATTTCGACCTGCGTTGCGATACCATTTGTTTTCCCTTGGGAACTTTCGTCTGCACGTAAAGCCGCATGTCTGGCAATCCCCAGGACATCAAGAATCATCGCCACAGAGCCATCCCCCAATAGCGTTGCTCCAGAATAGATATCCAGATCCTTCACCGCACGATGCATGGGTTTAACCACGATTTCCTCTGTACCTACAATACGATCTAAAATCAAACCGAATCGTCCGGTTCCTATTTTCAGCACAGCAAAACTCAATGAGCAGCCGGCAGACAAGCCCTTCTCACGGGCCTGGCGTAAATCCTCTTGTTGTTGCTTGCGTACCCCGAGCCATTTCTCCGTAATCTCTCGACGGATTTCCTCCGTAAATGTTTCAGAACGATTTAGAATTTCCTGAAGGCGAACCAAGGTTAACAAGGAGTCGCGTAACCGGAACACCTCCCTTGGCCCAGCGCACTCTACCTTATCCATGACATCTTCATCGTAAAGGCAGACAAGTTCCTCCAGATCAATCTGGGGAATCGCAAAACGTTGACCAAGAGACTCTACGATCATACAGGGGATAATCGCCAATGTTAACGGAAGACGAAGCTGGATGCTAGTTCCCTGTCCCTCCACTGATTGGACCTCAATCACTCCACCCAGATTTTCAATGCCGGTTTTAACCACATCCATTCCAACGCCACGGCCAGATACATCACTTACCACCTTAGCGGTGGAAAAGCCAGGGAGAAAAATTAAGGAGACCAATTCCTGATCGGCCATGGAGGCCAGTTCCTCCTGGGTTCGCAGCCCTTTTTCCAATAATTTTTCCCTTACTGCGGTACGGGAAATTCCATGCCCATCATCAACGATATCTACATGAATTTGTCCCCCTTCATGGAAAGCCCGCAGGATTAGAGTTCCAACACGTGGCTTCCCAGACTTCCGCCGCGTTTCTGGATCTTCGATTCCATGATCACAGGAATTACGGACTAAATGCGTAAGGGGGTCCACCAGAGAATCGAGAATATTCTTGTCAATTTCGACCTCGCAACCCTCCATTTCCAGCTTGATTTCCTTCCCCAGCTTATGCCCAAGATCCCGCACAAGCCGGTTAAACCGCGAGAACACATTACCAATCGGCTGCATCCGCGTTCGCATAATGGTTTCCTGCAAAGAACTCGTAACAATATCCAATCGCTGCGTAATACCGCGATCTGTTGCTCCATCCTGCTCCGCCAGAAGCATCTGTTGGTTACGAACCAAAACCAATTCGCCAGCCAGTTGCATGAGGCGATCAAGAATATCCACCCTCACCTTCAGAAATTCCAACTCAGTTGGCTTATGTTCTTCCATATTCTTTGAAGTATGTACCTGAGGCCGACTCTGCTCTGAAGGATGATTCAAGATCGAAATAGGTCTGGGAATTTCCACCACATCCTCCTCAGATAGGTGTAGTGCTTGCTCTACCAGTTCCCGCTCCAAGACCGTCGAAAATAAGAGGAGATAAAAAACAGGCCCTGATGGAAGACCATGAGTTAGATCCAAATCTTCCGATTGAAGAACCCCATCGTGGATCAATCCGAAAC
>DATIQS010000054.1:0-12953 GCA_035470605.1 Fibrobacteraceae bacterium | reverse complement strand
GGAGACATATACTCCACTGAGTACGCAGGAGAGCGCAATCGTAGCCGGAATGAGCCAAACGAAAATTTTTAGAGGTGCCCTTATGTACAACTGCGGCAGTTATGTTAAAACACGTACTGCACGGAAAGACTCAAACCCGTAATCCAGTCGCGTACCGGGTCAGAAAGCTCGCTGAGGTCGTTGACGTCTGTGGCGAGATTGTTGATAGAGACCAACCGCCCCCGTAGATCGCCACGTACACAAAAGTGCGGAATCCCATACCAACCAAAACCGATTACCAAACCCATGGCATAGCCAGAAAAAAGGACATCCCCAGGATGCTTATGAGCGGAAATAGAAGCGTCCTGAGTCTGCATCCGCCAAAATCCATAGTTTATGCCAAATGAAGGGCGAAAAGGCCCTGGCCAAAGCCAGTTGTACTGGTATTCTACGTCCAGTTCCCACCAATTCGCGTGCTGGGTGGGCGCATCAACCGCGTTTGGAAATTCCTCCAGCAAAGGGCGCCCATAACCGAATCCCAAGGAAATGGAGGAGGCGTCAATATAAGACCCCAAGCGCAACCGCGCCACTGGAAATACGGGTAAGTTGGGGACTCCTACGGTTTCTGGAACTAAGGAGGAATCCAATGTACTATCCAAGGAAACAGTGGTTTTCCCGTTGATGTCCCCTGCGGGAAATTCCACACTGCTCCCCACCTGCACAAAATAATGGACTTCGGCATGCTCCGCCAATGCAGAGGAGACACAAAAAGCCAGGCCTATGAAAATCAAATTACGCATGTCATTTCCTTTGTCCGGCGTAGATGAACATGGCATCGATGCACTTGCGCGCTCGAGCCATAATCTGTGGATCGAGATGGATCTCGTCCTCGGGACGTGGACTCTTCAGCACACGGAGGATCCCTTCCAGGGAGTTGGATTTCATGTATTGGCACATTTGGCACGACCCCACAAAACGGTGTTGCGGGAATTGCTCCAGCAGGCTCGAAACGAGGCCACATTCGGTCAGGATCAACAGGGTCTGCGGTTCGGAATACGTCTTGATATGGGCTTCGATTTGATTGGTTGATCCCACAAAATGCGCCTGCCGGATCACCTCGGGATGGCATTCTGGATGCGCCAGGACCTGCACGCCGGGGATGCGTTCGCGGAACAGGCGCACCATGCCCGGATCGAAGCGCTCGTGCACATGACAGGCCCCTTCGCGGAACACCACGATTTCTTTCTGGATCCCGCGCGCATGCAAAAAGTCGATAACGTTCTGGCCCATGAGACGGTCGGGCACAAAGACGATTCGGTCGTTGGGAATCGCGGCGCAGATGTTCACCACGTTGGAGCTGGTGACGCAGACATCGCACTCGGCCTTGACCTCGGCGGTGGTGTTGATATAGCAGACAAAGGTGTGCTCTGGATATTGGGCGCGCAGAGCGCGCACCTGGTCGGCGGTGATGGCGTCGGCCAAAGAGCAAGCGGGATCGGATCCCGGAACCAAGACGGTCTTAGTGGGGTTCAGAATCTTGGCGGTTTCCGCCATAAAGCGCACGGCGGCGAAGACGATCACATCCGCTCTAGTGCGAGAGGCGTCAAGGCTTAAGGCGTAGGAATCGCCCACATAATCCGCAGCCGCCAAGGTAATTTCCCGAGGGACATAATAATGCCCCAGGATAACCGCGTTGCGCTCGCGTTTCAAGCGTTCGATTTCCGCCAATTGGGAGGCCATGATTTCGCAGGTTTCTGGGGTGTAGAGGCCAAGTGCCAATTGCGCCGGGATGCCACCCAGCTTACGGTATAGCTGATCGCCATTCATGCGTCAAAATTACAAAAACGGGGGATTTTGAGATGCGGAAGAGCCTCTTGAAAACGCAAAACACGATGCCCGAAATTCGGGCTGTGGGATTGTGGGCGTTAGGTATATTTACCTGGTGGACACGGAACAGGTATTTATCGCCCTTGGCTCAAACCTGGAACCTCGGAGAGAAAAACTCGCTGCAGCGCGTAGGCTTCTGCAAGGCATCAGTTGCGGAGAATGGCAGGAAAGCTCTATCCGGGAGACTGAACCTGTGGGGCCGCCCGGTCAGGGCCCTTATTTGAACCAGGTCGTTTCCTTTCAAAGCGATTGGACCGCCCATCGCATCTTATACTTCTGTAAAGGAGTGGAAATCGTGTTGGGCCGAAAACCTCGAGGCCACTGGCAGTCCCGAGAGATCGATCTGGACTTGTTGTACTGTGGCTCCCAGATTCACAAAGCTCCCAACCTGAATCTTCCTCATCTCCGCATCGCCGAACGCCGTTTTGTCCTAGAACCCCTTTGTGATATCGCACCGGACTGGCAAGACCCACGCACCCATCTTTCGACCCGCGCGATGTTAGACCGGCTCTGCGCCCCATCCCCTTTTTCCCCGGAGGCCTCTTGAACCAGGATGTTCCTACCGCTGAAGCGCCCACGCTAAAATTTCCCGAGGAAATCCGCTACCTTGCCATTGAGGGCGCCATTGGTGTGGGAAAATCCTCGCTGGCAAACATCATCGCCGAACGCTCCCAGGCGGATCTGCTGGAGGAACCCTTTAGCGAAAATCCCTTTTTGGAAAAATTCTACGCGGATCGCGAGGCTTGGGCGTTCCAAACCCAACTCTGGTTTTTGCTTTCCCGCCATCGCCAAATCCAAGACAACTTTGTGCAGGAAGACCTGTTTCGCAACCTATTGATTTCGGATTACACGGTGGATAAGGACCGAATTTTTGCCCTGCAAAACCTCTCGGAAAACGAAATGCACATGTACGACACAGTAGCAGAGGCTTTGATGCGCGATCTAATCAAGCCGGATTACGTGGTCTACTTACAAGCGAGTGTTTCCACCTTGCTCGAGCGCATTCATCGGCGTGATCGGGCCATGGAGCGAAGCATCGAAGGCAATTACCTGCGCGACTTGGTGGATCGTTACAACCATCATTTCTTCCATTACGAAGACACTCCGGTGCTCATCGTCAATACGGACTCCATCGACTTTGTGCATAACGAAGCGGACCGCGAAGACCTGCTCAAGGCCATTTCTGCCTGCCCGCCCGGGCTCAACTACTACGCCCCGCGCAGCATGGGGCTGTAAGAATCACCCCGTATATTCGCACCAACTGGTGCGAGTTTCCGAGAGGCGAACTTTACTCAACGCAGAAAGTTGTGGCTTCAGTCGATCCCAAATCCATTTGGCGATTAATTCGGCTGTGGGATTTTCGAGCCCATGGATTTCGTTGAGGAAACGATGATCCAGTTCGTTGTTAATAATCGGCTTCACGATGCGAGAGATTTCGCCGAAATCCTGAACCCATCCCGCAACCGGATCGACGGCTCCCGTAAGCTCCAACTGTAGCTCATAGCTGTGGCCATGCATTCGGTGACATTTATGCCCTTCGGGAACGCGAGGTAAAAAATGCGAGGCCTCAAAGGTGAAACTTTTGCAAATCGTGGTTGACATGGGTCAGAATCCCCCTTGCGAAGGCCCCGCACGCATCAGGGCGTCTAAAAGCCCATCCGTGGAAAGAATTTCATTGAGAACAATCGGATGCTTCGGATCCATCGATGGATAAATGACATACAAAGGAACACCACTACGCCCAAAGCTCTGCAATGCGGCGGCAATCGCGGGGTCAGTTCGGGTAAAATCAGCCTTGACACGAGCCACTCCAAACTGCTCCATACTCACACGAATCGTGTCCTGTGCAAGCACTGCCTTTTCATTGGCTTTGCAGGTGAGACACCAGTCCGCGGTGAAGTCCACAAAGATCGTCTTTCCTTTCGCCTGCAACTCCGCGATTGTGCTCGGAGACCAAGGGATCCAACCCAAGGCGTCGAGTTCCATGCCAGAAGAAGGGCCCTCTGCCTGAGACGCAAGCAAAGATGGAGCGACCAGGGTCCGCCAAACAACAACCCCTGTTCCCAGCAACAAAGCCCAAAGAAAAATCACCTTCCAAAACGCACTTCCGGGTGGCGCCAAACAGCCAAGAAGCCAAGCGACAATACCGATCAAAAGCAGAAGTAGAAGCATGGCCCCCATGACTTCTGCTCCTCCCATACGACCGAGCACCCAAAGGAGCCACACCGCAGTAGCCATCAGCAGGAATCCCAAAAACTGCCGAAAGCGCTCCATCCAAGGGCCCGGATGCGGAATCCAGCGCAACGTGGCGGGAAGCAAACTCAGCATCAGATACGGAAAAGCAAGCCCGAAACCAGCCACGGTGAAAAACAGGAACAACCAGAGAGGCGGCTGGGAAAAAGCAAAACCCATTGCGGTACCCAGGAAAGGAGCAGAACACGGGGTGGACAACAAAGTCATCAGCACCCCATTCCAGAAGGAGCCAGCAAACCCAGAACGCGAGGCCTGCCGGCTCATTCCGGTCTGGGCCGAACTTGGCAGCCAGACCTCAAAGACACCGAAAAGGTTCAAGGCAAACAAAGTCACCAGCACAATCATGGCCGCTAAAAAGGTGGGATTTTGAAACTGAAACCCCCATCCTACGGAAGTCCCTGTCTTCTGAAGGATAACCACGAGAATCGCCAACGTCCAAAAGGAAACAAGGATTCCCGCAGTCATAGTGCAACCCATGGCTAAAAGCCTGGCGCGGGATTCCCGGGCATGTTTGGCCAAAGAAAGCGCCTTGATGGATAACACGGGTAGCACGCAGGGCATCAGGTTCAGAATCAACCCGCCCAGAAAGGCGAACAAAAGAAGGAGGAACAGAGAACTGGAAGAGGAAGCCTCAGGAACCGGGTCAGGGCCAGGATCGTTTTTTTTTAAGTCCAGCAAAGGCATCTGTCCGATCTGCGCAGTGACCTTGCCCGGAGCCATACAAATGGACCCACTGCAAGCCTGATAATGCAACGTCGCCTGAACCGTCGTCGAATCATAATCCTGTCCAAGAGCGTGCACCGGAACCGCAATGGTGAAATCCCCGGCGAAAACCAAAGTCAAACTTTGAAGGACCGTGTCACGCAAGGTATCCGCCTCTGGCCAAAGCGGAGAATCAAATTCAATCCCCTCAGCCTCCACGTCAAGGTGAGAAGGCATTAAAAAGTCATCCAACGGCTTGTCTGAATTGATATGCCAGCCGGAATCGATATGAACCTGTACCTGAAGCGAGGAACCCACCGCCAGCGGACCTTCTTCAAATTGCAATTGCATTTGGGGAGGACGCATCTTGTTACCAAGATCAAAGGTCTGCCCAGAAGCCCCTATGGCAGAAGCCAGTACATTCAAAAAGAAGAGAAAACAAATGTTGGAAAAGCGGGTCATAAACGGATCATTCCATCAAACATTGACATCAATCATACATTATCAACGCGGTCCAAAGTAGTTTTTCGCCGTCCAACGCCGGAAGGGGACGGTCAAGTGTTCCGGCGGCATGATCGGCGTAATTCCTGGCAGAGGGGTCCATCTCTTGCGGTCCGTTCAATGGGCAGTTACAGCTAACTCTATAAGGAGCCACGCCATGCACTCTGGACGTCCTGTTTTTGTTTCGTCCCCCAAACAGCCCTTGGACAGGGAACGATGGATGCGTGAGATCTACAATACCTTCGCAACGCCAGTATACCGCCTCTGCCAACGAATGGTTCGAGATCGTCAAACCGCTCTAGACTTGCGCCAGGAAATCTTTCTCAAAATTCTGCGCAATCTGGACTCCTTTAAAGGGGAATCAAGTCTACGAACTTGGATTTTACGTATCGCCACGAACCACTGTCTAGATCATCTACGCCTCAAGCGACGCACAGCTATATTCGTCGCAGAAGAAGAAATCCCCTATCATGCAGAACCCTCCGTCCCAGACGAGACACAAAAAATTATTACCCAAGAAGAAATCAGTCATTTACTGAAATTTTGCCTCCCCATGACCCGGCAGATGGCGCAGCTCTATTTTGTAGAGGGTCTCAATCATAGGGAAATCTCCGGCATTCTTGGTGTTCACCGAAATATCGTTGCCCGACGCATTCAGCAGTTCACCGAGCAGGCCAGAAACTATTCCCCTGTGTTGGGCAAGTCAATTTCATAACTTTGGAGGAATGCGTTTTCCTCATTCCTGGCAATTCCTGTATTTGCTCGCTAGTACCACTATGGCTGGAAGCTGGATCAATCTTGCGGCTCCAGAGCCTATTTTTGACGCCTGTGCCACTAAATCTGGAATCTGGTTGGCAACCGAAGGTGGATTACGACATCTGGAGAACAATTTTGAATCCACACAATTGACGGCGGCGGATGGCCTCGGGGAAACGCCCCAAACAGCCGTTGTCATGGGGTCGGATTCTCTACTATACGCCGTTTCCGAAAAAGGAATCGTCACTCAAGTGACGGCCAAGGGCAAGGTCAACGTCTTAAGTCGTTCGTATCTGGAAGCGAATGACCGAGTCAACAAGGGGCTCCTTTTTTATCGAGACGGCTTCTTGATCATTGGTTTTGAGGAACGCATCGCCTTTTTCAACATCACCCAAAAAATCTCCAGCATGACCCTGACCAAAATCGATCAAAAATCCCTGACAAATTCCTCATTGTATGACATGGTTTGGCATGGAGATACTCTTTGGGTCGCCCTCGATTCTTCCATTTATTACCGCCGAATCGTGGTGGACTCTCTTTCTTCCGATGCCTCCCTTGCTGATCCTTCAACTTGGGTTTTAGCGGCACACAATAATTCAGGTCTAATTCAATCCCTTTGGTTCTTCAACGACTCTTTGTACTGGAGTTCAGAGAACGGCGTGATCCAACAGGCCTCTAGCGGCACACTAGACAGTGTCATCGCCGGCTATACAGGCGCAGTCACCCTAGCGGGGAAATCGTTTGTAAACTCCATTTTTTGCCCAGAAGATACCTGTACCCCATTCTGGGCTGCCCGAATAGACTCCAACCTGGTATGGCTTGGCGACAGCACACAAATTTGGAAACTTGAGAATGGAACCCTTTCTCTCGTTCCCTCTTGGGATGGGCTTCCTTCCACGAATGCCAGCACATTAGCTCTTATGCAAAACGGAACACTGGTTGCCTGGAACTGGCCTTATCTCTCCATGGTAAATGAAAATGGCGAATTTTCAAAATTCGTCGTATATAACAGTTCCCCCCATTACGCGGACTATTCCTCCTCCCAATCCACAAGCCAGCCCTTAAAAACAATGGCGGTGGACAGTGCTGACCATATTCTACTCTTCACCTGGGGTGGAGGGATTTACACCTATGGATCAGAAGGGGATTGGTTGGGCTACCTCAATGTGGATGCAGGTTATTGTCTGGATGCCTGGAGCGCGGGAATGACGATTGGACGTGGAATGAATCGACCAGAAGGCGCAATGGGCGTTGTCTCTTCCTATTGGGGACAGGTCGGGCGGAACTACGGACTCGCTTATGTCGATTCCTCCCTGAACGTTTCCTGCCTCATGGCCGTAGGAACAACCATCTCCTCCGGTCCACTGGCTGTTGGGGTGGATTCCACTAATGACCAGTGGTGGATTTTTTCCGCCTACTCCTTATCCGTCGGATCCGCTAGTGGCGGAATGGATTGGTTCATCATGGATAATCCAGACCGAACGGGCTCCTTTTCCATTGCGAGCTCCTCTACAATCTCTACCGGGGATCTGGAGTATGTCCTAGACGTTGCCTGGGATCCGGTTCACCAACGCCTTTGGATGATTTCTTCTTCAGACCTAGGCTGGTGGGAAGTGGGCGATACAGCCGCATCCGTAGTGGACCAAATGAAGGGTTTCAATGGGGGAGATCTAACCGGACTGGATCTGGATGCCCAAGGGAACCCCTGGATCTCTACACGAGACAAAGGGGTTTACAAGACGGTTCTCGTCGATGAGAGCCCTGATACCTTGGAATGCACCCAATATCTGCCGCGGAATGGCCTTCTCTCTGCTTCCGTGATAGATTTGGCGATTGATCGGAAAAACGGAGTGGTGTGGTTTGCGCATGATCTTGGAATTTCCCGTTTGGATGCGCCAGAGGTGAGAGATGGTTCCCAATACCAAACAGACGGATCAGAAGATGTCGTGGTTTATCCCAACCCATTCCGTCCAACAGTACATTCCCAAGTCGTGTTTGATCATATCTCCGAGAAGTGCAACTTACGGATTTATGACCGTGCGGGCCATTTGGTACGCAGCTTCCAGGACGACGATTTGACCGGAGGCTATCTAGCCTGGGATGGGAAAAACGCCAAGGGATCATTGGTGGCTCCAGGGCTTTATCACTGGGTGGCGGCGTTGGGGAAAAAAACCCGGCATGGCCGGTTACTCATCATTTACTGAGGTAACCGTGTCCCTACAACGCGCATTGCTGGTGGTCCCCAACCACCCTTTGTTCTACCCCCACATTCTACGGCACGCCTTGGCTCTGCGGACGCGATTTCCTGAAGTAGATGTGCTAGCGGTTTTCGCCCCTACGGACACCTTGCCGGAATTGGATGGGGTTCATTGGTACGCCAGCGCCCCACGATTCGCCCATGGTTTCCTGGAATTTTCCCTCCAGATGCTCCGGGTCGCCGCGCATCTGCTTCGTCATTCTTATCATTCCGTAGAGGCGGTGGATCCGCCCAGCTTGATTCCTGCGGCCCTCACGTTGCTTTTCCGCCGAACAAGGCTCGTGTATTTCAGCATGGAAATTTTTCCAGACACGCCAGCCATTGCTTATAAACCTTGCAAACGCTGGATTTGGAAAATTCTGGAATTCTGCGCGGTCAGACGGACCCAGGCGACGTTAACGGTGAACCAGAGTGTTGCCGTCCATCTTCAAAGCGCCTTGCTTCTGCAAAAAATCGGCGTAGTTCGCAGCATGCCGGAACGCCTTCCTGCCCTGAAACCAAACGGGGAACTACGTCGCCGTTGTTGTTTGGGGCAAGACGATTTTCTCTTAATTTATCAAGGGTCTCTGGAACAAGGTCGCGGCCTGGAATTTGTTTGCGATTGTTTGCGCCAACGCCCCGATATTCATCTAGCCATCCTCGGAATGGGCCCACTGGAAGCCTGGGCGAAAGAGAGAGCCGCAGAGCAAAAAAATGTGCATTTCTGCGGCGCGTTCCCGTTTGAACGCCTAATGGTTTTAGCCAAAGATGCGAACGCGGGCCTCGTCTGGATTGAACCCCTCTCGGAGAGTTATCGACTTTCCTTGCCCGGAAAAATCTTTGAATACACACAAAGTGGAATTCCCATGCTAGGATCTCCTCTGCCCGAAATCCAATCCCATATTCAACGGCATGGCTTAGGCGAAGTGGCTGCAGCATGGACAGGAGACGCTCTCCTGCAAGCTTTGGATCTCTTACGCGAGCGCTCTTGCGCCTACTTCTACAAGACGTCCCTGGCTCAAGCAAAAGAGGACCTCTGCTGGGAAAAGGAGCAGGCTCATCTACTGGAGGCGTTTTCATGAAAACAGAACTCTCTCTTGGAGTCGCATTTCTTCTGACGCTTCTGCTGGTGGCTTGTGCTTCCCAGCGAAAGGCGGCAAACTGTTCCGAAATCCAATACCGTCTCGATCACATGCAGTATACAGAAGACCAGCGGGAATGGATCGAAGGAGAATGGCACCAATGCCAAACGGAATATGACTCTTTAGCGCGTATTGACTCTGTGCGTTATGGCGGGATTTATCAGCAGTTCTTTGACTCCGCCGCCATTCATAACGCCTTGCATGGCGACTCGTCAACACTTGTGGACACAACGGATTCGCAGTCCGTTGAGAACTCGGTGGATTCCGTTCCAGAGACATCCCTGCAAGATTCTGGGGTTTCGCCGTGAATTTGGACGCCTTACGCCAAAGCCTCCCACCCCGTCTGCTGCGCATCGCAGAGGAAATTCATACGGCCAATGGACGGGCCTTTCTGGTCGGCGGTTGGGTGCGCGATGCCTGGCTGGGACGCGAAAGCCGCGACTATGACATCGAGGTTTATGGCCTACAGCAGGACGAGTTATTGCGGATCCTTCGTCGTTTCGGGCGCCCCAACCTGGTAGGAAAATCCTATGGGGTAATCCTACTGGACATCCAGGGCTATCCCTGCGATTTTTCCTTTCCTCGACTGGAAAGCAAAACCGGAACAGGGCATCGAGCCTTTGCGGTGGAGGCGCGCCCCGATCTTGATTTCCACACAGCCGCCCTACGTCGCGACTTCACGATCAACGCCATGGGTATGGAATTACCCGAAATGACCCTTGTGGATCCGCACGGCGGTCTACGCGACCTGGAAGACCATCGCTTGCGTCACGTGAGCGCGGCGTTCGCAGAAGATCCTCTGCGCGTGCTGCGCGCAGTGCAATTTGCCGCGCGCTTCGATTTGCAACTCGAACCAGAAACCGTCGAACTCTGCCGCAGCCTAGACCTGCGTGAACTGTCACGGGAACGCCTCTACGAAGAATTCCGCAAATGGCTCCTGCAAGCGCTACATCCCTCCCGCGGCCTGGAGGTTTTCCAACAACTGGAGTTACAGCGCTTTTTCCCCTGGTTGCAGACTCCACAAGGAGGGATTGATCTCTGGGGGGCCTGCCTGGATCGCGCGGTCCAAACCCATGAAGGATCTCCTGTAGAACAGATGGCGCTAATGCTCGCACTTCTCGCCTGCGGAGCCGATTCCAAAGAATCCGTACTAGCGTTTCTGGAATCGCTCACCCAAGAAACAGCCTTGCTGAAACAAGTCCCCGCCCTATGGAGCGAAGGCCCACAACTGTTGTCGGCCCTAGAGGATGGTCGCTCTCTACAGGCGCCCTGGCTACGCCGCCTTGCCCTTCGCGTCGCGCTCCCGCAAGCGTGTGCCTGGGTGCGCGCATGGGTACCCCCAGAGCAACAAAATCTCCTGCAATCTCTGGATCAGACCGTGGCTTTCGCGCACGATCTTGACGTTTGGGAACAAGCCCCCATTCCTCTTCTTACCGGAAAAATCCTTTTGGACATGGGGATGCGCCCTGGTCGTCTTTTCGGGGAATGGATTGCGGAAAGTTTTGAACTCCAACTGGATGGCCAGATCATCAATGCGGAACAGGCACGGACCTGGGCCGAAAGAAAATCCCTCGAAATTTTGCATTTCAACCGTTGAAACCTATCTTTCCAGTTCCCCTCAATTCAGGAGCACCCATGCTGGTTTGCAACAATGCCGTGGTCAACATCCATTACACCCTCACGAACCTCCAAGGCTCCGTGGTGGATTCCTCTTCTGGTCAGGAACCCCTGGCCTATATCCAAGGGCTGGGCCAAATTGTACCTGGCCTTGAAAAGGCCATGGATGGCCGCAAGGCGGGAGATCATTTTCAAATTAGCCTGAATCCCGAAGAGGGATACGGTTTGCGCGATGAAGCCATGCTGGATGAGGTCCCCCGGGAAGCATTCGGTGAAGGCACCTCATTGGAGCCCGGCATGGAATTCTACGCCGACGGCCCCCACGGCCCTGTCGTGGTCATCGTCAAAGAAATCCGGGACGATAAGGTTCTGGTGGATGGAAACCACCCCCTGGCAGGCGAAGTCTTAAACTTTGATATCGAAGTGGTCGATGTGCGCGAAGCGACTCAGGAAGAAATGTCCCACGGGCATGTACACGGGCCCGGAGGTCAGCAGCACTAATCGGAGCCGCTTTTCCAATGGCCGCGTTTACAGAATTTCCCGCGTGGATTGCCCAAGGACTCTTCGCAGTCCTGGGCCTTATTCTGGGGTCTTTTTTCAACGTTCTGATTTACCGCGTGCCGCGCGATCTTCCCATCGCGTTTCCCCCCTCTCATTGTCCAAACTGTGGCGCCCGTATCCGTCCCTGGCACAATATCCCAGTGCTGGGTTGGATCTGGTTGCGGGGGCGATGCCACGATTGTCACACCCTGATCTCCATTCAATATCCCTTGGTAGAAACCCTGTGTGGACTCTTAGGATTTTTATCCGTTCGTCTGCTGTATCCCGATGCCACTGGAATGGTAGATTGGGCCCGCCTGTTGCCTCTCTTCTGGATGCTCGTGACCCTAGTTCCCATTGCTGCGGTGGATTTTCCCCATCACCTGATCCCAGACACCGTGAGCTTCGGTGGAATCCTGTTGGGCCTAGCAGTGGCGTCTCTACCCGGCGGCCTGAGTTGGCAACAAAGTCTGCTAGGCTTAGCGATTGCGGGCGGTGGGCTCTGGGGATTCTCCCTGATCATGAGCCGTCTGCTAGGACGTGAAGCCATGGGACTTGGCGATGTAAAATTGCTGGCGGGATTTGGTGCCATGCTGGGCTGGGAAATGGCGGTGGCCGCTCTTATCGGGGCCTCCTTTTTAGCGCTGCTGGTGATGATCCCCTGGCGGATGGCGCGAGGCGAATCCAATCGCGCGCCTCTGGCGTTTGGGCCGTTCATCGGGCTCATGGGGCCGATCATGCTGCTCCAAGGCGACGCCATCATCACCGCCTACTGGAAATTTGTTTCTTTCTGGGTATGAGTCAAATTCTCTCCATCTCCACCCCGGCCATGCTCTTTCCGGCCATCTCACTTTTATTCCTCGCCTACACCAACCGGTTTCTGGTCCTCGCGCAACTGATCCGCCAACTACACGGAAGCCGCCACACGGAGGTTCATGACCTAATCGTGCGCCAGATCGCCAATCTGCGCCTACGTATCGTGCTGATCAAGGCAATGCAGGCCCTGGGTGTGCTAAGCTTCATCCTCTGCGCAGCCTCGATGTATCTGCTCTTCCATGGTCAACCCCTAGGCGGCGAATACACTTTTGGCGCAAGCCTCATCTCGTTAATCATCTCTCTACTTGTCTCGCTCTGGGAAATCCTAATCTCCACAAAAGCCATCGAAATCGAGCTGGAGGATGTAGGGAGAGGGGAGTAAATCCTCCTGTTAACACCGATAATAAATTTCCTAAAAACGCCGAGATAGAATTTCCGGTTTTCCTATTCAAAAAAAGAAAAAGGGCGGTTACTTTCCTGCAGTCAAAAGCACTAACAACAAGAAAGGCCGCCCATGAAATTAA
>DATIQS010000053.1:0-2789 GCA_035470605.1 Fibrobacteraceae bacterium | reverse complement strand
CGTTTTGTTCGTTCTAGTATTAAGGACGGGGGCTCTTTGCTGGAGCTGCAACGCGCTTTGGATTCCACCCAAGGAATGGGAACACGGGTTTTGGATCTGCGGGATAATCCTGGAGGCGAGGTCAGTGTTTGCGAGGCTATGGCGGATGAATTTTTGTCGGCACAACCCATGATCTACCGCATCTATCATTCCTTTGACAGCCGGGGTCAGGCGCGGGTGGATACGTTGATCGACTCTGCAGGGGATGGGGGTGCTGCGGAAGGGGAACAGGTGATTCTCGCGGTGGATTCAGGGACAGCCTCTTGTGCGGAAATCTTTGCCGCCGCCTTGCGCGATAATCAAGAGAAACCGGCTCTGCTGGTAGGAACCCACACCTATGGGAAGGGAATCGGACAATCGCATTGGGCGACTCCGGCAGGAGGAATGGCGGTCATTACTAGCCTTCAGTTTCAGACGTTAGAGGGAATCGCTTATCATGGTACAGGGTTGCTCCCAGACGTAGAGGCGAGTGATGCTGCTATGATTTCTACAGCAGTTGCATTAGCACAGACAAACTCCGTTGTCGCACGTCACAATATCGAAAAGACCTTTGCCAATGCCGTTCCTGGTTTTGTATTATGGTCGGAGTCTTTGGATCGCGCCGTTGTTGGCGGTGCCTGGATTGATGGAGATTTTGGGTTATGAAAACCACCTCATTTTCATTTGGAATTTTTGCCTTAGCGGGCATTCTTTCCCTTTCCTCCTGTTGGGATTTCTCTACATCAGGGAGCTCTTCCAGCTTGGCTCAGGATGAATTGATTTACAATTATCAGCTTCTCACGCGTTACTACTTGTACAACTCCGAAGTGGGTGCTCTTTCGGATTATTTGGACCATGGTGATGAGGACGACGGGAAATACAGCGATGTGATTTATATGTACGGGACCCTGTCCGACCAATTTACCCGTTATTTTACCCCGAGCCAGGCCGAGGCGGTGCTGGCGGCCTATTTGGGAACCGACGATGAGGAAGCCTTGATCGGTGTACAGATGAAGCAACTGCACGAAGATGAGGATTCTGTACCAGATACCCTGGCAATTCTGCATGTGGTTCCAGACAGTCCTGCGGATTCCGTGGGCATACAACGAGGGGATTTGGTTGTCGCGGTGGACAGCAATGACGTGACGGGGGATAATGTGGATAATTACTCCACCTTGACGAGCGGTGATGCTGGTACATCCTTCCAGTTGACCATTTTACGCGATACGACGTTATTGACGTTTGACCTCACGAAAAAGACGATCACAGTCCCCACCGTCTGGCTAGATGAGGTGGATAGCATCCCTGTGATCCAGGTGGATTATTTCGCCGCGGCAGATGACAGTGGAAACGGAGGCACTGCCGATGAATTTAAAGCAGCTCTTGAAGACGCTGGCGATTTTTCCGCTGCGGTGATCGATTTGCGTGACAATCCAGGTGGCAGTGTGGATCAATGTATGTCCATGGCTGATATGCTGTTGGACACAGGTGTGATTGCCTACTCTTTAGAGCGCTATTGGGATTCGCTTAGTCAGACCAGCAAAATCGACACGAGCGAATGGTGGCCTGTTACCGCCAACAGCGATTTCGAAGGGCGCTATTATGTATTCCTCGCGAATGGCGGAAGCGCCAGTTGCTCCGAACTGATGCTTTCTGGAATTCGCTATAGCACGGATTGGCCTTTGGTGGGGGACACGACCTATGGCAAGGGCATCGCGCAAAGTTTGAGTTATACCTATGCGAACGGTTTGGCTGTGGTTACCACTACGGAATTTCGTACCGGGGATTGGCAGAATTACCACCACGTGGGATTTGCGCCAGACTATGTCGTGACGGACGAAGATTCTGCGTTGGCTCTGGCGGTGCAATTAGCAAAGGCAGGTGGAACCACCTCGCTGGCACGTCGTAGCTTTGCGAGCCTTCACGATGTTTCCGCCGTGGCTCGAATTAATGCGCGTCTAGAAAATCGGCCTGAACGTCCCAACGGAGCTTGGATCCGCAAGTGAATGCGCCGAACAGCACGCTTTATCCCAACCACCACAGTTGTGCACAAAAAAAGATGTGTCAGGAACAGCAAAAGCTGAACTAGGATATCAGAAGGGCTAGAATCGACCGAGTCAACTGAGACCGTTAGGTTAATTTGAACGATGCACCATGGCGGTGCAAATTTCGGTCATCATCTCCCGATGAGGCCCTGCAGGAAGCCTGTCCATGATGGCCAGAGCCCCGTGAATATGTCCCATGGCGGTTTCCATGACCTGGTCAAAGGCCTTGCTGGAAACCAATCGTTCCTTAATTTGATCCGCCGCGCCAGGAACTTGCCTGGCGGCCTGCCCTAGTAGATCAATCATCGTTTGTCGATCTGATGCGTTGGCGCAGCTGGAGAAGTAGTAAACAATAGGCAAGGTAATCACACCGTTCGCTAAGTCCGAAAAAGTGGCTTTGCCCAGATCGGTGGCGCCCACGCCAAAATCCAGCAAATCATCCACGATTTGAAAGGTCAGACCCACATGTCGCCCAAAATCGCCACAGGCCTCTACCAAGTCATCCCCTAATCCGGCTAAAATCGCGCCGCAACGTCCGCAAGCCTCGAAAAGAGAGGCGGTTTTCCCATCGATCACTTTCTGGTATTCTTCGACATTGGCGTCGAATTTTCCAGCAAGATCCATTTCCAGCACCTCTCCTGCAACCAGTCGACTGGAGGCCTGCGATAAAATCGCGGGGATGCGGCGATCGGGCTCCAACACCACCATTTCCATGGACTTGGAAAG
>DATIQS010000052.1:0-2828 GCA_035470605.1 Fibrobacteraceae bacterium | reverse complement strand
CTCCGACCTGATTCTTCGCCACCTTGCCTCCAATGTTCCAAGGACAGATCTGATTTTTCCCTACCGAACTCGCAATGTTCCACCCTGCCCCGATCTGATTTCCCCCTACCGGGCCTGCAATGTTCCAAACGCCAATTTGATGTTTTTCTACTGGAGCAGCGATGTTCCAAGCCCCGACTTGAGACCGGCCAACGCGGCCGGCGATATTCCAAATGCTCACTTGAAAACCACGGACCTCTTTAGCGGTATTCCAAGCGCCGATTTGAGAATTTTCCACTGTTCCGGCAACATTCAAAATGGAAAGCTGGATATCGCTGACGTTCCTTGCAAAATTTACAGAGCCAATTTGAGATCCATGAATCTCATCCGTAATATTGATCGGAGCCACCTGCACCCCATCCATGCGTTTGGCCATATTGAAACAAGCGTTAATCTGTGCACCGTGAATCGTCCTGGCAAAATTGAATCCAGCTCCCACCTGGACTCCGTCCATTTCTGGCGAAGAAATATTTCCGAAAAGCGCCAGTTGATTTCCCAGCATTTCACCATGACTGACTGAAAGGAGAAGCCCAATCTGATTTCCAATCCAAGGGCCTCGGTTTATTGCCACAAAGTTGACATTGAGATGGGAAGCATTTTGCGATTTTGTTATTCGAAGGGAATCCATGACCTGACTCGAATCAGGGTCTCCACGCAATGTTGTATGCACCTTGTCTACAGCATGAAATTTAGAGGCATCTAGCAAGTGATTGCCTTGGGTTCCCATGGAAATAGACGTTTCGGACCAACGTCCCTGGTGATCCAACTGAACCGTATATTTTCCGGCCGCGAGCCCCAATTCCAAATTTCGTCCTGGGTGTTTCCGCAATTCTGCCACCAAATTCTGTTGCGCATCGCGTACATACAAACGCCCACTCAACGCCTCTGCGAAAACGAGCACAGCCGTTCCTTGCGCCAAATCGGTCATCACGACATCCCCGGTTCCAGTAAGATTCATATCCCGTGCTGGATGTTGTGCGCCTCCACTGGTTTGCTGGGTACGCTGTAGAGTTTCGTTGAAGGCGAACTGATACGCTTCGCCCAACGTGACCTTTTGATCGTGGTTAAGATCTGCTGCGCCGCGCATTCCAGTAACCAAAACTTGTGTGAAATAAGACCCTCCAATCCGATCGCTCTCCTGGGCGGCTTCATTCTCAGAACTAGAAGTTAAAAATGCATATCCACTCATGTCCGACGAGGCGTCTACAAGAAATGCGGGTTGGCGCAGTCCTCCTTTTAACCGTGTGATTGCTCCAGAGCCACAGGCATCTAAAACAGTAATTTTCACCTGGGCAGGCAAACGTTCTACCGCCTTCCGTAGTTCCTTCCATCCCAGGGAGGTCCCATTAAGCAAAAGTCCCTGTTCATCCGCATGTCCAGAATAATAAAGGACAACCTCCTTGCGTGTTTCTGGAGAGGCCTCTCCAATCCGAGTGGCAATGGTTCTCAAACCCTTCTGGAATTCTTCCGCTGTTGGATCATTCAACTGGAGGACATGCCCCGCAGGGACACCCCCCATTTCTTCAAACACCTTGGCGATGGATTGAGCATCCCCAGTGGCATAGCGTAAGGTCACACGGTCTTTTCCGCCGTGGTTGGCTCCCACGGCGAGGAGATAGCGTTCAATCGAGGTGGTCGTGGCGAACAGAAGACTCGGTGAACATAGAAGAGTCATCGCCAACAGCATCGAAAAAGCATACAGTCGTTTCATCATAGGATCCTCACTTCCGCACCAGCAGACGAATTTGGTGAAAATGTTCGTCCAGAGGAAGGCGTTCTGGAGGCACCGAGTCAGATTGGGTCGCAAGAATACCGGTTAGAGAATCCACGGAGAATGGCTGGTCACAGGTTAGGAGCCAGAAGACCTCGTAACGGGGAGCATCATCTAACTGATAGGAAAAAGGGAGGAATCCAGGTTTTCCAGATTCCACCATTTGTGCGCTACCGCCCATTTCTGGGAAATGGGTAGTCCAATGTCCCCGACCATCTAGAGAGAGAATCGCCGCATAGCCTTTCTTTTCCACCTGGAAAAAAATCTGTATCAATTCTCCCTGGCGCAACTTCACCCCCTCCTTGAGCAAGGCCACGCCATCACCATCCTTAAGCCAAAGTTCTAAACGGTCATGCAGGCCCTTGGTGCGGGTCTCATCCTCTAGAGATAGAGCCACAATCTGCATCGAATTTTTGGCGGGCTTATCTGATTGCATCGAAAAGAAACCAATTGGAGCCGTCAAAGCCACAAGGGCAGCGGCCGCTAAGGCCCATCCCCTACCCCTCCAAATTTTATGCTTTTGGAAAGGGGCTGGTTTTGATGCCGCAACATCCCATGACTCAAGGCCTAATGAGAGATGTCGTTCCCTAAATTGCTGCGTATCTGTCTGTAAATTTTCCAGACGAGAGCGCAACAACGGATCGGTTTCCAACATTTTTCGAATTTGGTCTAAATCCTTTTGGGGCAACTCACCTAAGAGGTAGCGCTCCAGTTTCCATTGGGGGACAACGGGGTTCATTGGACCTCCATCAGGTTCAAAGTGGAACGGAGAAGGCGTAGGCGTTTCCGCACGCCGGAAACCGATAAATGCGTTTCTCGAGCCACCTCAGCCAAGGTCATCCCATCCACGAAATAGAGGGTGGCGACCACCCTGGAGGATTCGGAATGACGCAGGAACAGGCGATCCAAAACACTACGGGCTTCCAGACGAGCGAAGTCGTCCTCTAGAGAGGCGATCCTCTCCAATAAACCTTCTTCCGCTGGCGAGGCACGGCGTTTCCGGTCGCGAATTCGGTTG
>DATIQS010000051.1:0-2430 GCA_035470605.1 Fibrobacteraceae bacterium | reverse complement strand
CTCCATTCCTCGCACCCTCCAAGTGCACTGTCAGTCGGACCGAAACCTTGTCATCACAAGATCTCGAGGCGATTCTATCCCTCCCAATTGCGAGATTTCGGATTAATGAAGGACAAGACCTTCAAGGAGTGACCATGGACTGCTTGTTTTGCCGAATCGCTGCCGGAGAAATCCCCACAAAAAAAATTTTTGAAGATGATGACATTGTTGCATTTTATGACATTGCTCCCCAGGCTCCCGTCCATTTTTTAGTTATCCCCCGTCGTCATATTTCAAACCTTTTCGAAATGGAAGCATCCGACTCCGCTTTGCTTGGAAAAATGATTTTTAAGGCCCAACAGATCGCCCAAAACTTGGGAATGAGCGAGAAAGGAGGGCGATTTGTCTTGAATTGCAAAAGCGATGGGGGACAATCCGTGAACCACGTTCATTTGCATGTGCTTGGAGGGAGAGAGCTCGCTTGGCCTCCCGGATAAACATGCGTAAGGTCTCTGTACTTGTTTTGCACCGTTATCCTTTCAGCGAATCCTCTTTTGTCGTAAAAACGTTGACTTCAGAAGGAGTGATTCTTTCGTTCTTGTTAAAAGGAGCCCGTAGGAAAGGCAGTCCCTTCCGTATGGTTTTTGATCCGCTTGTGAAAAGCGAGGTGGTGTATCAACCCTCCATCCGCAGGGATTTACAAATCCCTCGGGATGTCTCTCTTTTACGCTATCATTCCAGGTTGCGGGAAGATTTGCTCAAGTTGGCTATGGCTCAGGTGATGTCTGAAACCATATTACGGATAAGCCAGGGAGGGGGGTGTTTCACTGCCGAGTATGAATTACTGCAAGGCTCGTTGGCCTGGTTGGATCGGGATGGCGAAGTTCCCAGTGCCTTCTCGAACATTCCAGAATCTCATGCATTGGCCTTTTTCTGGTGGCAATTAGCGGAATGTCTTGGATTTGGCTTCCAACTCACTCAATGCGTTCAATGTCATCGAACTTTTGAATCCGTTCCTGCAGATCTTTGGCCTGCAATGGGGGGAGGAGGCTGTGCACATTGTCTAGGAGATCGCCGTCCCGGATGGACGACGGATTTCTTGAAGGAGATTTATTCCTTCGTTGCTCATCAGGTGACAATCGTTTTAGATCCATCTCGTCTTGAAAGTTTCTTTCTTTCCTATCTAAGGATTCATACAGGACAAATGTTGGAACTAAAGTCTCTGGATTGGCTGCGGCAGAGCCGCTCCCTACAACTTTCTGAACAAGGAGATACTTATGTTGACCCCATCTGAAATCACCAAGCGCAAGCGCCAAAATCCAATCGCCATGATTACGGCGTATGATGCTTGTTTTGCCCGCATTGCCGAAGCCGCAGGGATTGATATGATCCTGGTTGGCGATTCCGCGGCAAATGTGATGCTGGGCTATTCCACTACCCGTGAAATTCATATGGAGGATATGCTTCTCCTTACCGCGGCGGTACGGCGTGGAGCTCCAAATACGCATGTCGTTGCAGATATGCCATGGCAGTCGGACTGCGATGTGCAAACCGCGTTGCAGAATGCTCGCCGGTTCATCGAGGTGGGGGCAAACAGTGTCAAATTGGAGGGTTCTCGTTTGGACGTTGTACGTGCCTTGCGGCAAGAGAGTATCTCTGTGGTTGGACACTTAGGTTTGTTGCCTCAAACCGCCACGAATTTCAAACAGCGAGGACAATCTACAGAGGAGGCAGAGAAAATTTATGATGATGCCTTGGCTTTAGAGGACGCCGGGATCTTTGCTTTGGTCCTAGAGCATATTCCTGAACGACTGGGAGCCCTTATATCGCAAGGTTTGCGAGGTATTCCAACAATAGGAATCGGTGCTGGTCAACAAGTGGACGGCCAAGTTTTAGTCCTCCATGATGCATTGGGAATGCATCCTTTCCCTCTTCCTCCATTTGCGCGCAAGTTCGCAGACTTGTATGAACAAGGTGTCGCTGGCCTGCGGCGTTACATAGAAGTCACACGAAACTCTGCAGAAAAAAATTCTTATTCTGCTCTTGCACGAGATACATCGAATTGATATTTTAATAACAACACAACCACAACCAACCAACAACCACAATCAACAAAGGAAGGATACAATGGCAACGAAGAAAGCTGCGAAGAAAGTCGTGAAGAAAGCCGTGAAGAAAGCCGTCAAGAAGGTCGTGAAGAAGGCCGTCAAGAAGGCCGTGAAGAAGCCCGTGAAGAAGGTCGTGAAGAAGGCCGCCAAGAAGCCCGTGAAGAAGGCCGCCAAGAAAGCTTAGTTCTTCGCTTTTCGAAAAATAGGAATCGGTCTTAACGATCGATTCTTTTTTTATTCACAAGCTCTATTTACGAGGAAGCAACATTTTATCCCTCAATATTGAGAGAAAAATTCCCAATAGAGTTATCCCCAGAATTAGCCCCCACAAATTCTCTAAGAT
>DATIQS010000050.1:0-11401 GCA_035470605.1 Fibrobacteraceae bacterium | reverse complement strand
CACATTCTTCGCATAAACGCGGAATTCCGGTTGCAGTGCCTCATGGAAGGCGACGGCTTTGGCTGCGGTCATATGGTCATGGGGACCACCCTGCATACCCGGAAACACTGACTTGTCGATTGCCTTAGCGAAAGGTTCCTTGCACATGATGATGGCGCCACGAGGGCCACGCAAGGTCTTGTGCGTAGTGGTGGAAACAATATCAAAATAAGGAATCGGGCTCTCGATAGCCTGGCCCGCGACCAGGCCAGCAATATGAGCAATGTCGGCGAAGGTGATAGCGCCCACTTCATCGGCGATGGATTTAAAGGCCTTCCAGTCCAAATTACGGCTGTAGGCGGAAAAACCAGCGAGAATCATCTTGGGCTTTTCACGCAGGGCAATATCGCGCACCTGGTCCATATCAATGCGTCCCGTATCCTTATTCACCTGGTACTGGGTGAAATTATAGAGCATCCCAGAAAAATTCACTGGATGTCCATGGGAGAGGTGACCCCCATGGTCGAGTTGTAGGCCCAACACTTTATCGCCAGGTTTGATAGTGGCGAAATAGACAGAGGCGTTCGCAGGAGAACCGGAAAGCGGCTGGACGTTAACATGCTCGCAGCCGAAAAGCTTTTTGCAGCGGTCGATCGCCAAGGCTTCGATTTCATCGATGACCTCATTCCCACCGTAATAGCGCTTCCCAACATAACCTTCGGAATATTTGTTGGTTAGTGTGGAACCCAAGGCCTCCATAACGGCCTTGGAACAATAATTCTCTGAGGCAATCAGCTCAATGCCATCTTCTTGGCGGCTGGTCTCCTTGGCAATAAGTTTTTGGATACTGGGGTCAATTTGGGACAAGTACGACATCTTGTGGGCCTCCGCTGAGTGAGACACAAAAGATAGTAAAGGACAGGATTGCATTGGAAGCAACGATCACGAGTCTGTAAATATTGGATTGGGCAATAGGCAAAGAAATAGGACAATCAGTTCATCTAGCGCCTGATGGAGAATAGGAGGTCAACTCTCATGAAAGGATGGAAATACTGTTTTTTGATTTGTGGTGTCACCATTGTTTTGGCAGACGACTACGGTGCAGAGGTCTATACCAAAGAGGCTTTCCGTTTTGGGCGCTTTGAGGCGCGTATGTGCATGGCCGCAGCTTCGGGGACAGTCTCTTCCATGTTTCTTTATTACCCGGAATCCTATGCAGGAGATCCAGAGCCTTGGCGAGAAATCGACATCGAAGTTTTGGGAAAGAGCCCTGCGAAATTCCAATCCAACATCATTACAGGGTATGCGGGGGAACAAACGACCTCGGAGGCGCTGCATACGGTGGATCCTGCCACCAACGTCTCTTACCATACCTACGCGGTGGAGTGGACTCCAGATTACGTGGCCTGGTCGGTAGACAGTGTAGAAATCAGACGCGACACCGGGGAGCAAGTGACAGATCTGCAAGATGAAGACCAAACTCTACGGTTTAATCTGTGGGCCTCGACGTCCACCAGCTGGGCAGGAGCCTGGAGCGACACGGTCTTACCTCAATACCAGTTCATCAACTGGGTCCGCGTCTATTCCTATGACTCCTCCTCTGGATTTTCCTTGCTGTGGCAAGATGACTTTAATGAATGGGACGCATCAGTTTGGGCGGCTGGAAATTGGACCTTTACGGGGAACCGGATTACATTTACAGCCGAAAACGCTGTGGTTCAAGATGGCTTCTTAATTCTCGCGTTAACGGATGACAACACGGGATTTTCTGGAAACGCACCAATCGATGATAGCAGTTCCACTATTTTGGGATCAACCAGTTCAAAGGCTCCTTTTCTTCTCCGATATGGAGGTGGCAGAATTCAAGTTTTCGGAGAGACTTGTCCCTCCTGCCATGTGATGGCCCGCACATTGGATGGACGTCAAATTGCATCCAGAAACCTTTCAGGGAACCGGACGGATTTGTTGCTGGGAAAATACCCCGATGGGATTATTTTGGTGAGCATTGAATCCGCTGACAAAATATGGACGTCGGCACTGTTCCGTGTAGGAACATCGAACTAACCAGAAAGGGGAGCCCGATCGAGCAACGCTTCGGGCTTTGCCCGTTAGCCGGGTGCTATCCCCTATGGATCACCTTAACCGAAGGGCTCTCTGTTTTTTCGCACCAGCAAAAGCGGTCCGACTGAAGCTATGGAGTTAGGGTTCCTCTAAAAATCGGTTTACGGTCACAACGAGTGAGGCCAAGCCCCAGGCCTTATGGCCCCAACGCTCGGCTCACGCGATTGGTCAGTACTCCTATGCGCTGGACTGGAATTTCCTCACACGAGAATCGGGAGCCCCAACGATAAACCGAACAACGGCTTATTTTTTTTCCGATTCCGCCGGGGCCGCCTCGGAAGGGACGGGTGGCGGTTCCACTGGTTTCCCTTGTTCAGCAAGTTCCCTTTGACGACGGGAGATGTACTGGCGGCTTTTCTTGGTACTATGCAACGTTTCGCCTCGCATCACACGGTCAATTTCCTCACGATCCAGCACCTCATGTTCAAAAAGCGCTTCGCCAAGAGCCACCAATTGGTTGCGGTTTTCCTCCAACATCTGGCGGACACGCGCCACCTGTTCATCAATGATCCTGCGGATTGTATCGTCGATGAGTTCAGCGATCTTTTCCGACATATCCTTAGGACGACTGATCTCACGACCAAGAAACACCTCATCGCCCGCGCTGCGATGCGCCACAGGACCGAGCTCTTCGGTAAAGCCCCATTCGGTGACCATTTTACGAGCGAGCTCCGTAGCGCGTTCGATGTCGTTTGCCGCTCCTGTGCTTTGATGGCTGAACATCAGGAGCTCGGCCATACGCCCCCCCATAAGCATGGCAATCCGGTCCTCGGCGTTTTCCTTGGACATAGACACCTGGTCGCGTTCCGGGAGGTTCATGGTAACACCCAAAGCACGGCCGCGAGGAATGATGGTCACCTTGTGCAACGGATCGGCGTTTTTACAGAGCAGGTTGATGAGAGCATGGCCCGCCTCATGATAAGCGGTATGGCGCTTTTCCTCTTCGGTCATGATCAAAGACCGACGTTCGGCACCCATCCAAAGTTTATCACGAGCTTCCTCAAAATCCATTTGAGTGACTTGAGTATTCCCATAGCGCGCCGCCAGGAGAGCCGCCTCATTCACCAGATTTTCCAAGTCAGCTCCCGCCAACCCAGGGGTTCCACGAGCGATGGTGGAAATTTCCACATCAGAAGACATGGGAACCTTGCGCTTCTTTAAATGAACATTGAGAATTTCTTCTCGTCCCTTAAGATCGGGCAGATTGACCACGATCTGCCGGTCAAAACGACCAGGACGCAATAAGGCCTTATCCAACACATCTGGACGGTTCGTGGCGGCAAGCAGAATTACGCCTTCATTGGGAGCAAAACCATCCATTTCGACAAGCAGTTGGTTCAACGTCTGTTCGCGTTCATCATGCCCGCCTCCGAGCCCCGCGCCACGCTGACGTCCCACCGCATCAATCTCATCAATGAAAAGGATACAGGGGGCATGTTTTTTGCCCGTTTCAAAGAGGTCGCGCACACGGCTCGCCCCTACGCCAACAAACATTTCAACAAAATCTGAACCCGACATGCTGAAAAAAGGCACCCCAGCTTCACCGGCTACTGCACGTCCAAGCAAGGTTTTACCTGTTCCTGGAGGCCCCACCAGCAGAGCCCCCTTAGGAATACGACCTCCCAACTGGTCATATTTCTTTGGGTTTTTCAAAAAATGAACAATTTCTTCAAGGTCCTGCTTAGCTTCATCACACCCCGCCACATCCTGAAAAGTGGTACGTTGACGTCCAGAATCCAACAGGCGAGCCTTGCTTTTCCCAAAGCTAAACAGTCCCCGTCCCCCAGCTCCACCGCCTTGACGCGCCATCATCATCCAGAATAACACAACCACCAAAATCAATGGAAGGAACGCAAACAAATGTTCCATCCATCCAGTGTCCTCATGGATAACAGACACCTCAACATGCTTTTTCAGCTCCCAATCGTCGATCATTTCGTTGGGCACTTCCAGCATATAGGTACGGAATTGCACGGTATTGGGAGAACCGCCGCGACGACCGGACCCAGAAAGGAATCGATTTTGGCTTGCCTCCGTCTGCTCCTTAGGTGTCATCATGCGTTCGCCGGTGACAATCACTCCATCAACGCTTTTTTGAAGCTGAACACTTTTGAGGACCACCGAAGAATCTTGCATCCAGGCAAGAAACTGCGTGCGACTGACCGGTTGACTGAGACCATCATTATATAGCCGCAGCAGCACAAGCAGGAGCATAATGATGAAAAGAATGAGAAAGAAATTCTTATTGCGCCAGGACGAGCTTTTGACCTTGGGCAAAGATTCCTTCAGAGGGTTGTCTTGCGGCATTCGAGCCTCAATTCCAGAACGGTCCCGGTTTGTGTTTGCACCTGATAATTCCCGGAGACCGCATGGCCAGGAATCCAGAGCACCTCGCTGTTCAAAGCAACCAGAGGAAGGCAATCCCTTTCTTCAAAGGGGATGCCGCGTTCCTGGAGGAACTTCTTCAGCTTGCGGTGCCTGCTCCGGAGACCTGGGGGGGAAAAACGGTCCCCTTCCTGGCGAGTGCGCAACACAAATTCGCCCGAAAGCTGATCCGCCGCCACCCAAGCCATTCCAGCGGAGGGCTTGGGGGGATCACCCAGTTCCCTGCGGCTCCAGAACTGCCACGATAAAAGATACATTATCCCCCCCACACACATTGGATTTCCTTGGCTTCTGGTCGTCCTGTTTCTGCATCTTGTCGGAATTTTCCGGGGAAAAACTTTCTGCGCCAAGCCTTTAGCATCCAAGAGTTGTCCATGCAGCCCTAACCACACACGATGCAATTCTCCCCCCTGAGGCAATTGAGCTTCCTCGAGAGGCGCAATTTTTCCAAGAATCCGAGTCGTCCGCTTGGAAAGCTCCAATAAACGAAGCCGCAGTTCGGGCATCTGTTGTTGAAGCTGGGGCAAAAGTCCATGACGCACCCGATTGCGAGTAAAACGCCAATCAAGATTGCTCCGATCCAATCTCCAGGGGATGCCTTTCTCGATTGCGTAGGCGGAAAGTACATCAGGGTTCGCATCCAAAAAAGGCCGACAAATGCGATCTTCCCGACGAGCGAGAATCCCGCGCAACCCGAGCAATCCCGTACCACGCAGCATCCGCAGCAGGAGGGTTTCCGCCTGGTCACTAGCATGATGAGCCGTGCAAATCCAATCACATTTTCGTTCCTCGCGCAAATTCTGCAACAAACAATAGCGCTCGGTACGCGCCCTCTGCTCAAGGCCTCCAGACCCCAAAAGCACGTTTGGATTCAAATAAATCGCATGAAATTCAAGTCCCAACGAACGGGAGAAATCGGCGACGAGCTGCAAATCCGCATCCGCGTCTTCACCACGCAACCCATGATGCACCGATGCCACCACCAACGCCGATGGACTCCAGGGAACTCCCGTGCGTAGCGCCTCTGCACAGGCATAAAGCAAACACATGCTATCCCGTCCCCCGGATACCGCAAGCAAAAGACGACTCCCCGCCAAATCGGCGGAAGAGGAAAGAAGTTCTGCGGTAGAAGGCATGGTGGAAAAATAGGCTCCGAAAGGCTTGATTAAAGCCACAAAAAATCCACGAACCAAACGCCCGTGGATAAAAATTCGTCAAAGCCCCCTAAAAAGGGATGGCAAAAAAACGATTACTGTTACAGAGTAGCCAGAAGTTTACGGGCGTTCACCGCTTGTCTGGAATCACCGTAGACCTTCAGCAAATGTTCAGCAGTGGTCTTGGCCTTATCGTTCTGCTTGAGTTCCACATAAACCAAAGCCAGTTTCCATAAAGCATCGGGGACCGTAGTGATTTCGTCCATTTTCCCGCTTTTAGCATAAAGGCAGCAAGGTCCCCATCACGTTTGCCATAGGTTTTCACAAAGGATTCAAGGCGAGTTACCGCCTGAGCATAATCCTTCTTTTCCATAGAGACGGTGGCGAGACCATGTTCAGCAGCACTCTGAATCAGCACCACACCATGGGCCGCTCTCTGGGAACGCTCAAATGATTTTTCCGCCCCATCCAGCTCTCCCTTCTGGAACTGAAGATTCCCAAGCAACAAAGCGGCCTTTGCTTCAGCCAGCCCAGAGACGCCCGGTTTCGCTAAGAGAGCCTGCAAAGAAACCATGGCAGAATCGATATGATTTTGATAAAGAAAGGAGAATGATTTCCCCAGTTCTGAATTGAACGTTGCCTCAGCCACCTTTGTCTTGTTCTGGTACTGCATGATGCCAATGACCACCGCCACAATCACCACAATCAGGACTAAAACTTTGGAACCATGCCTGGGCAAAAATTCCTGCCGCAGCCAATGGAACCGATCTTCAAGTTCCTGGTGCATGGAAGAGCCTGAATTTGGATTTGGATTTTGGTTTTCTGCCATAATTCGCCCGAAAATACTGAAATGTGAACGACAAAGATAGAAATTTCATAACAGATTTATCGGCATGGATGAACTCAAGGACGAATTTCCCAACCTAGACCTGGAAGATATTCTACGCAGGCAACTAGCAAATTTTGCGATTTCTAGCGAAATTTCCAGAATCGTCTCTTCCTCAACCAGTCTGGAGGCCGTGGTGCAAACCCTGGGCCTGGGTTTCCAGGAAATGTTGGGATACAAACGGGTCGCGATCTTTCGACTCGATCGGGAAGGTTTCTGCTTAGACCCCATGGGATGTGCGGGTATGGACATACAGGAACTGCGCGACCTTCGCTTCGGTCTGGAATTCATTGCCGGAGAATACGGGGATGCGATCTTCCGCAACCGCCACGTCATTGTGGAAAACATTCCAGAAGACGATGTGTTTCATGCCTTGGGAACGCCCGTCTACGCCATGTTCCCCATGGTGGGAAGAATCACCTCCAATTGTTGGGAAAGCCGTTCCTGCGGGTGCATGGCCTGCCCCTGTTTTGAACAGCCCGGGACGGTCTGCTGGGCCACAGAAGGTGCCGCCCTATTTGTCGGCGCACGCGCGGAGGATGACCGACGCAGAGCCTGCGTTCACTGTCCACAGTTTAAATGTCTCGGTGCTGTCTGGCTTGATTTGACTGGACGAGCCATGATTACCGGGGATGACGTTTCTGTAATTAGCTCTATCATGCTCCAAACCGGCCTCGTAACAGAAAGTTTTCAAATCTACGACCTACTTAAAGCAAACTATCAAGAGCTCAATCAAACATACGAAGCTCTAGAGGATGCAAACCGCCGCATCCGGAGGGATCTGGAACGCGCCAAAGGGGTTCAAACGAAATTGCTCCCTGCGGAATTTCCTAAAGGCTTACGCGGTGTCGCGGCCCACTATGCAGCCCACATTGAAATCGGAGGAGATTACTACGACTGCTTTGAAGTAGGGCCCGATCTCTACGCCCTGGTCATCGCCGATGTCTCAGGGCATGGAGTCAGCGCAGCTCTCGTCATGTCGATGTTCAAGACTTTGTTGAAACAAGTGGCCCAACAAACGACCAGCCCCGCCGAAACACTACGACGGGTGAATCAGGCTTTCGTCAGTGAAGTAAACACAGACATGTTTGTCACTACATTTTACGGCATTTGGGACAAAAGCAATCGGGTGTTACGATGGACCAGCGCAGGCCATACGCCGATTCTATTGATGAACCAGCAATCCGGCTCCATTCAGGAACTCTCGAGCCAAGGCCTCTTTCTCGGAATGTTCGATGAAATCCGTTGCGGCGATCAGGAATGCCCTATAGAAGGAGAGCAACGCATCCTACTTTATACAGACGGAATCGTAGAAGCGGCGAACGCCACAGGAGAGCAATTTGGGCCAGCGCGCCTGGTCTCCTGTTTACAGGAGGCTCGGGGCCAATCTCCAAAAGAATGCCTACAGATAATTCTAGAAAGGCTCCAACAACATATTGGAAACACCCCTTTGGCCGATGATTTGACTCTGCTCTGTTGCGATCTATGATTATATTTGGCTGGCAAGCCTCTCTAGCTCAGTTGGTAGAGCAGCTGATTCGTAATCAGCAGGTCGGCAGTTCAAGTCTGCTGGGAGGCTCTAAATTCCTCGTAATGACAATGCCCATTATCATCCAAAAGAGTGTATTGAAATTGGATGAGGCATAGCTTCCGTAAAGAGTCTCCTGCATCAATCCAGTGAGAAGGATTGCCAGCAAAGTCGGGATAAAAGCCCTGCGGATGGCGGTTTTTGACTGTCGCAAATTTAGGAGGAGAGCGGCCAAAGAGCCAAAAAAGAGGACGAACCCGATCAGTCCCAATTCCGCCCAAACATGGACGAAAATATTGTGAGCTGCATTGCTATACACAGGGAAATAGACCAGCTTGTTGAACTGGGTAATCAAAGATTCGTAACCGACCCCAAACCAAAAAACGCTCAGATTTGAAAAGATGAGCTGAACCAAGCCATACCACATGAAAAAGCGATAACCCAGGGAATAATCGACCTGGAACCCGTAGAAGGCAAAGGTATCCGTTTCTGCAGCTCGGTGTTTCATCTGCCATTGAAAGGCAGCGAACACAACAGGAATCATGAACAAAGCAATGACTTTGACTTTGGCTGAATTGTTCAGAAGGACCCAGGCCCCAATCACCAACAAACCGGCCATGGTTCCTGCCCTAGAACCCGAAAGAATAATGGACAATAAAGCCAAAGACAACGCACCGACAAGAAGAAGTCGGTGGCGGAACCTGCGATAACAACTGAAGAGATAGGAAATGCAACCGATGTTCAGAATCATGTAAAGACCGATATGCATGTGGTTTTCACCCAGAATGGAGACCTCCCCCATCTCGGGAATACCCGCCACACCGGAATGCAAGGCCCCTAGAATGGAAATTCCAGAAGCAAAGCCAGTAAAACTAATCAGGGTAAAGCGCTCCAACTGATAATGAACCACAAGTGGCGCCACCCACAACAAAGCAAAGAGTCCAGAAACGGAATTCAAAAAAGTACACAGGGGATATTTTAAGGAGATGTAGTCCACGGTAAAAATTCGGATCAAAATCCAGAGATGCAGCAAGGACAACAGCAAAACGACCGATTTACGAGGAACAACCGTTGGCCGGAGGAACAAAAAAAACAGGCCAAAGACCGGGACGAAAAAAGAGCTCAAATAAATGCGGGAATACAGAAGATGAAAGGAACCTAGGGGAATACGAAGATAGTCGCAGGACAGCAGCGCCAACAAAATCAAGATCAGGAACTTGAATAGGCTGCGACCAAAATCCTTGGGCTGCTCTACGAGTTCAAGGGTTCCTGGCATTGCGAATACCCGCCCGAAGGCTCCCAAGGCGCCGGATTAGGGGAATTTCCGCCATCTCGGGAAACTTCCTCGCAGCCACAAGCAAGGAGAAAAAGGAGGCCAATAGGCAAGTTGCAACGAAACCGATCACGAGGAAAATTGCTCGTTTGGGACGCGTCTTGTAGTCGGGAATAAAGGCGGAATCCAAAACCATAATCTGTGAGGTGGAATCCTCCATTTCTAGTCGGTATTTTTCCAGTTGAGCAATGGTCAAAAGCATGGATTCTTCCTGGAGTTGTATCTTCCCATCCATCAATTTGAGCTTCTGCCCGACTTCTGGAATTTTCGTGATGGATGGATGAAGGACCTTGCCTCCGCTGTTCGCAGAGCCCTGCAGCACAGAAGCCTTGTATGCCTTCAGCAACTCCAATTTCTTTAGCAAAGCATTATGCTGTGTGCTCCCCTTGTTCCAATAGTTATCATAGAGTGATTTGATTTCGATATTCGTGGACACAATTTCCTTGTCCACATCCGCCGCTAACTCCATAATTTGCTTCGCCTGGGTCTCCGCCTCATAGACTCGATTTGTTTTCATGTAATCAACAATTGTATCAGAAATCTTTGTCAGGGTTTCCAACTGGCTATCAAAAATGCCTTGGAAGAGGGAAAATTTGGAAGCCGCATAGTGCTGCCGGAGTTCACGCTGCCGTTGATCCAGACGCGCGACAACAAAGTCCAACACCATCTTCGCTGTATCTGGACTGGTATGGTAAAAAGAAATTTCGTAATAGCCGTCATCATCCAAAATATTGACTTCATAATAATGGCCTAGCCGTTTTAATGCCGTAGCTAAATATTTGCATTTCCATTTTTTCTGTAGGCCAAAACGCTTGATCACAGCAACTTTCAACTCGCGGGAGTCCAACAATTGAGAAGAGGTTTCATCTCCCAATGAGCTCATCAACGATCCAATGGAGCTTATTTTGCTTAATCCAATACTTTCACTTGTGGAGGAATTGATTTTAAGGACCGTGGTGGACTTAAATTCCGGTTTTGAAAAAACAATCCACAGGATCGTGGCAGTGATTCCCAAGAGGAAAACCAGGAAAAAAACGCCCTTCGTTTTGAACAGGGCGATGAGTAAGGTATCCAAATAACTGTCACGGGAAGGATGAGACATTAGGACTCAGGGATAAAGAAAAAGAAAAGGGTTCATCAAGAATGGAGGAAAGATACATTTTGTGCGTGTCTGCAGACATCCAGGAGTGCATCCAGACTAGCAACAGGAACGGAAACCAAAGACAGACCAAGCCTTTTCAATGGAGGCAACTTCCTTTTCCAAAGAATAATTCTGGATCACAAAATCTCGCGCTTTCGCCACACGAAGATCCATTTGTTCTGGCTCTGCTTCCCAAGAAACAATGGCAGCCTCCGTTGCCTGCACCATCCCTGAAATGTCCATGTATTCAATGGGCGAACAAAACTCTGGCAGCATAAATTCCATTGCCGCCCGACCATGGTAACCCACCACATAGTTGCCACTGGCCATTGCCTCTGCCGGAGGAAGTGAAAACCCTTCGGGGAAACCGAAACTGAGAAAGACCCGAGAAACCCCAAGGGCCTTAGCCACGTCCGATTCAGGCATGTTTTCCAAAATTTGAAAGCGGTAGCCGCAAAGATGGCCTCGTGAGTGTAACAAGGACAACACCGCCCGCCTGTGGCTGGCATTTTTCGGAGGCATGACAGAAATCAGTCGTTGTTTTCCCTGTGCGGGCCGAAATAGCCTGGCATCTACAGAGTTCCGCATACATTGTGTGGGCACGGAGGGATAGGTTGTCTGCAAAAAACGCTGGTTATCCTCAGATACGCAAAGAACGCCAACGACGTCGGAGGGCAAGGAGCGGAAAGGATCTCGCTTCTGAAGAAGAAGAAGGTAAGCGTTCTGGTTAAACAGTATTTTGGGAACCCCAGGCGCAAGCGTTTCCAATTCCTCTTGGTAGATTTCTGGAAGAATAAGGCAGTCATCGGCCTGGAGTTTTGTGCTGATTGCACCTTCAATTTTCACCGAAGGCTCCGCCAACCGATGCTGGAAG
>DATIQS010000049.1:0-1671 GCA_035470605.1 Fibrobacteraceae bacterium | reverse complement strand
TATGATCCAGATCCGCCTGGGTGAGCCCAAATTTACCGCTAGCCAAAATGCGTGGTAACAAATCGTTGTCCCCACCCTCTTCCTTGACGACACGAGCGGCCTGCATAGAGAGCTGGCGAATTTCTTCGTGAAGCAACTGACGGTCCCCGCCCTTCTTGACGCATTCCATGATGATATTTTCCGTTGCCATAAAAGGCAATTCAGCCTTGATACGCTTTTCAATGACCTTTGGATAGACCACCATGCCCGTCGCCACATTTTCCGCGATAATGAGCATGGCATCAATAGCCAAGAACGCTTCGGGGATGGCAAGACGCTTGTTTGCACTGTCGTCCAGTGTGCGTTCAAACCATTGGGTCGCCTGCGTGAATGCCGTGGAGTTCGGCATAGCGATGACAAAGCGCGCCAGAGAACCAATGCGTTCGGAACGCATAGGATTGCGTTTGTACGCCATTGCTGAGCTACCGATCTGGTCCTTCTCAAAGGGCTCCTCGACCTCTTTGAGGCCTTGCATCAGACGCAAGTCCGTGCTGAACTTAGCGAGAGACGTTGCCAGGGAAGCCAGGGTGTTATTGACGCGCTGATCCCACTTGCGGGTGTAGGTCTGCCCGGTGATGGTGAGACATTTGCGGAAACCCGCGCCTTCGGTGACATAGCGGTCCAAGCGGCGAATCTTATCCTGGTCCCCCTCAAAGAGATCCATGAAACTCGCCTGAGTGCCTGTAGTCCCTTTGACTCCTCGGAACGGCAGGATTTCAATGAGATGGTCCACCTCTTCCAAATCGATCAGCAGGTCCTGAATCCACAAACAGGCGCGTTTCCCCACCGTGGTCAACTGAGCCGCCTGAAAATGGGTCGCGCCCAACTGAGGCAAATCCTTGTATTTCAACGCAAACGCAGAAAGTTTGTCGAGCACCCGGCACAAACGCCGACGTACATAAATCAAACCCTGTTGCATCTGTACCAAATCGGTATTGTCCGCCACAAAAGCGCTCGTCGCTCCGAGATGGATAATCCCCTTCGCCGTGGGGCATTGGAGCCCATAAGCGTGTACATGAGCCATCACGTCGTGGCGCCGACGTTTTTCTTCCGCTTCCGCCTCTGCCCAGTTGAGGTCTGTCGCATGAGCTTTGAGTTCAGCGATTTGTACATCCGTGATGGGCAAACCCAGCATTTTTTCCCCTTCCGCCAACAGGATCCACAATTTGCGCCAAGTCTGATGCTTAAACTGCGGAGAAAAGAGGAAACTCATCTCTTTAGAGGCATAACGGCGGATCAAAGGGCTTTCATACTGGTCGTGGGACATGAATTCCTCGTTGCATTTAGTGTTGCACCACCGGGGTTTCTCCGACATGGAGCTTTTCGAGTTCTTTGGCGTTGATGATGAGCATCTGCAGGCGATTTTCGATATTGGCAAAGGAGGTATCTGGATCATAATCCAAGGAGAGCACCTGGACATGCGGTAGACGTGCTTTGATTGCCTTAGTCATGCCACGACCACTGATGTGATTGGCCAGACAGGCAAAGGGCTGCAAGACCACAAAGCTGTTGACTCCATGTTCCGCCAGGGAAATCACCTCTGCCGGAATAAGCCAGCATTCACCCGTATTGTAGGTAACATCCATGATGCCATTGATCTTTGTGGACATTTCGTAACAGTCCGCATGATGC
>DATIQS010000048.1:0-2680 GCA_035470605.1 Fibrobacteraceae bacterium | reverse complement strand
TTTTTCTCCCGGAACATTTGTTTGCTGATTCTGAACTGTTGCACCAGAGGAATGTTGGATGGACAGACGTAACTACAACACCCACACTCAAAACAATCCAGAAGATGATGCTGTGTTGCCATCAGCTCGTATTCTCCTTTACGTGCCATCCAGCCCAGTCGAGCTGGAACCAAGTGCATGGGGCAAGCTTCTACGCATTTTCCACAACGAATACAAGGAGAAATCCGTAACTCTTCCGGGTCACCATGATGTGCCAGTACCACAATTCCCGAGGTGCCCTTGGTAATGGGCGACGATAAGAAGGATACGGTTTTGCCCATCATGGGGCCGCCAAAAATCACCTTGTAGGGGGTTCCATTTGTTCCTAGGGTCTTTAGAATAAAATCTAAAGGCGTACCAATTGGGATTAGGTAATTTCCAGGATTTCGGATGCCGTCGCCGGTGATGGTTACCACTCGTTCCAGCAGGCCCATGCCTAAGGGTAGGAGATGACCGATTTCCGCGACGGTTGCAATGTTCGAAACGGCAACGCCGACGTCGGCGGGGAGGCCTCCCGAAGGAATCTCTACACCCAGTAAGGTTTTCAGCAACATCTTTTCCGCGCCTTGTGGATACTTGGTCGGCATTGCAACGACTTGTAAATTGGAAATCCCCATGCAAGCGGCCTCAAGTGCCGCGATGGCATCGGGCTTGTTGTTTTCTACGCCAAGCAGGGCCTTGGAAGCTCCTGTTGCACGCAAAAGAAGTTTGGCCCCCATCACTACATTCACCGCCTGTTCCACCATGACGCGGTGATCGCTTGTGAGATAAGGCTCGCATTCTGCTCCATTAAAGATCAAGGTGTGAATGGATTTCCCTTTGGGTGGAGATAATTTAACGTGGGTGGGGAAGGCCGCGCCCCCCAATCCGACCATACCCATGTCGCGAATTGCTTGAATCAGCTGGGCTGGGTTGAGTTTCTCTGGATCGATTGGAGAGGACACTTCAATGGCTTGATCCGAAGAAGGATTTGGGCGGATGATGATAGATGGGGCGGGATTCCCGTTGCTGTCATAAGAGGAACCCACCAACTGAACCGTGCCGGTAACCGGCGCATGTACGGGAACCGACACATGACCATCTGGGCGAGCAATCACTTGTCCCCGGCGCACCTCCTGTCCTGCCTGAACAATAGAGCGGGCGGGGGTCCCGGCGTTTTGGGACAGATGCACCACAAAATAGGGCGCAAAAGGGAACCGCCGGATGGGGCGGTTCTGCGTCTGTCCTTTGGACGCGTCAGGATGAATGCCATGGGAAAAGGTCCGCATCATCACCCCTGAGCCATGGAAAACAGGGATTGAGTCAGAGTGTGCACCAAATCGCGGCGAGCTTCTTCCCGGACTGACTCTTCCTTCGCAACAGACTCGTCTGCGCGCATCAAATATCGTAGCAAACATTTGCAACGAACAAATTCATGGACGCGGTCCAGCATCCCCAAGGAGACAAGCCAGGATTCGACATGACCCTCTTTTTCTGTTCGTTCCACTACGGGGATTGTCTCCAAACGCTCGTCTTCATCCAATTGCAGATAAGCCGCAACCCGTGTTCCAGTGTGCGTATGGAGGGCGGTAAAAAATTCGGAAAAACGTGGATCTTGCGCCGCCAGTTCTGCAAAGGTAATCCCATCACGGAAATTGTCTTCCAAATAGGTGTCTGGGTGAATGTCCAGGGTCTTGGAAAAATTTCCAGAACTGCCGCTAAATAAGGGATAAACACCACTCAATGTTGCCTGATCGGAAAATCCCTGCACATCCTGCACAGATGGACAAAGTACCTGTAACAGAGCGGGACGGGCGCTCTGGAACCCGGCGGCAAAGCCCTTGAGCATATGAGCCTTGTCATGCAAAGACGCCTGTAAAACAAAGAGATCATGCGCAATCAGATGCTGTAAGGGAGCGCATGGATTTGACTGTAAGGTATCGAAAACAAGAATTTTGACAGGGGCCCGAGTGCGGAATAGATCCCCCAGAGAACCCGCTTTTTGGTAAAAATCTTTATCTGTGCCCGTAATCACCAATGGAGGACAGAGAGAAAGTTCTTCCTCATTGAGCTGTTTCCAGGTGAATTGGGCAAAGAAGGCGTCGTGAATTCGTGGATTATAGTGACCTGCAATTTCGAGCTCTGCTTTTCGAATTGCAATAAACTCAGGGCAGAGACGAGCCATATGAGCCTCCCAAATCCCTCGAGCCAGCTCCACGCCCTCGCCATTTCCGTTTTGCGCCCAAGGTACGGTTACTGGCGACCAGGGATAGATCCCGGCTGCATTCTGACTGACGATTCCATGAGAAGCTCGGCCTCGCCCTGAGCTACCTTCGGCGAAAGCCTTGCGCATATCTAGCAATTGACGCTGTAAGGCGTGAATATGTAAGAGCCACTGACGGTCCACTGGAGTCTGTTCCCGGTCAAGGCGCTGTGCTAGTTCCGCCAAGGTCAGATCATCATCACTTAGTTTTTCCAACACCTGTTCCAGGTCCCCTGGAAGAGTCACTGAAAGTCGCTGTCGGATGCGTTGCTGCAATTGTGTCAGCAATTTTTCTACCCGTTCAAGAATGAGCTGAAAACGATTTCGTGACTCCACACAGGCTACCGCAGAAAATAGGTGCGTGATGGTTTGTGTAGGAGAATTTTCCGTACGAACATA
>DATIQS010000047.1:0-9176 GCA_035470605.1 Fibrobacteraceae bacterium | reverse complement strand
CATCGCCTGGCGCAAACCCAGGTCGCCCAAGTAATATTTGTCACCGATCTCCAAATGCCGCTTGCCCTTGATATCAAAACGGCTGAGGCGGTGCAAAGCGAAACAGGCTTCGGCGTAGCCCAGATAGGACTGCACCGTACGCACCGAAGTATCGAGCTTTTGGGACTTGAGATAGGCGGAGATGGAATTGGCGGTGACCAGATTCCCGATGTTATCGAAAGCAAAACGCAGGATGCGCTCTAGCACCTTGACGTCCCGGATGTTGTTGCGTTCCACCACGTCGCGTAAAAGGACGGTGTTATACAATGACTGGAGGTATTCCTGCGCCATGGTGGCGTTAAGCTGATGCAACCCCGGGAACCCCCCGAATTGCCAAAAGCGCGAGAATTCCTCGTCCCGGGACAAGGCCTGTTCTCCGACAAACTGCAGGTGTTCCGCAAAACCCAGGGTATATATGGAAATTTCCACATAACGGCCCGTTAACGTCGTCGCGAGCTCTGAAGAAAGCAAATGGGAATTGGAGCCTGTCACATAGAGGTCCACCCCGCCCTCGGCGAGCAGGGAATTGACGACCCCTTCCCAGCCATCGCATTCCTGCACCTCATCGAGCAACACGGCCGCGTTGCGAGATTTTGTGGGCAAACGGCGGGAAATTTCTCCATACAGGGCTTTGGCCGAGCGCAAGGACTCAAATTCCATCAACTCAAAATTGATGGACACAATCTGGGATTGAACGACCTGTCCAGATGCGACTAGATCCTCGGCAACCTGATGCAGAAGGGTGCTTTTCCCGGAACGACGCAAACCCGTCAGTACCTTGACTAAAGGTTTACCGAACCAGGGCCGGATTCGTTTCAGGTAAATTTCGCGCTCCATAATAGTTTTGAATATAATTAAAACAAATACAAAAAGAATAGTTTTCTTTACTCACAACAAAAACAAGCAACAAAATGGAAAATTTATTCTTTTTAAACAAAAGAATTAGATCTCTAAAAAAATCACACCACGTCCACCACCGCGTCGTAGCGCAGATTTTCCACAATGAAATCTTGGCGTTGCGGGGTGTTTTTGCCCATGTAATACTCTAATGTCGTGGCCAAGGAGGTGTCGGGAGGCATGGTCACGCTCTCCAGGCGCATCTGGTCGCCGATGAAAAGTCCAAACTCGGATGGGCTGATTTCGCCTAGGCCTTTAAAGCGGGTGATCTCCAGGCTTTTTTCCCCCAGATCCACCATGGCCTGCTGTTTTTCGGATTCGTCGTAACAATAGCGGGTGTCCTTTTTGTTGCGGACACGGAAAAGCGGTGTCTGGAGAATGTGGAGGTGTTGTTGCTCCACCAATTCTGGAAAGAATTGCAGAAAAAATGTCATCATTAGAAGACGGATATGCATACCGTCCACGTCAGCATCGGTGGCGATGACCACCTTATCGTAGCGCAGGCTCTCCAAGCCATTTTCGATGTCCAAGGCGTGCTGTAGCAGGTTAAACTCTTCGTTCTCGTAGACCACTTTGCGGGTAAGACCATAAGTATTCAAAGGCTTACCTTTTAGGCTGAAGACAGCCTGCGTGAGTACATCACGCGCCTTTGTGATAGAGCCCGAGGCCGAGTCTCCCTCAGTGATGAAGATCATTGTTTCACGTTTGCGAGGGTCCTTTTCATCGATCAGATGGACCTTACAATCGCGTAGCTTTTTGTTATGCAGGTTTGCTTTTTTGGCTCGCTCGTTGGCCAGCTTGCGGATGCCCGAAATTTCCTTCCGCTCACGTTCGGATTGGGTGATACGTTCTTGCAAAGCCTTAGCGGCATCCGAATGTTTGTGTAGATAGTTGTCGAGTTCCTGGGTGACATAGTCCATCATCCAGCCGCGCAGGGCAGGACCATTGGGGGCGATGTTGTTGGAACCAAGACGGGTTTTTGTCTGAGACTCAAATACGGGTTCCTGGATGCGCACGGAAACCGCTCCGACAATGCAGTTCCGTACATCAGCGGCATCAAAATCCTTTTTGTAGAAATCGCGAATGGTCTTGACCAGCGCTTCGCGAAATGCGTTAAGATGCGTACCACCCTGAGTAGTGTGCTGACCATTGACGAACGTATAATAGTGCTCCCCATACTGATCACCATGAGTGAAGGCGATCTCAATGTCTTTAGAGCGCAAATGGATGATGGGATATCGCTGAGTATCGTCCGTGTGTTTTCCTAGCAAGTCAAGCAGCCCATTGGGACTCGCATAAGATTTCCCGTTGAGAAGCAAGGTAAGCCCTGTGTTGAGGTGCGCATAATTCCAAATTTTTTCTTCCAGATAGGCTGGCAAAAACCGATAATTGCGGAAAATCTGCTCATCTGGGTCAAAAATCACCTCGGTTCCATTTTTTTCTGTAGATGCGGACTCTGGATATGCCTTAATCAGGACGCCTCGGCAAAATTCCGCTTTCCTACAACGGCCATCGCGGTGCGAAGTGACTACGAAACGCGAGGAGAGGGCATTGACCGCCTTGGTGCCCACGCCATTGAGCCCTACGGATTTTTGGAAGGCCTCAGTGTCATACTTTCCGCCGGTGTTAATTTTTGAGACGCACTCCACCACCTTGCCGAGAGGAATTCCGCGGCCATAGTCGCGAACCCGCGCGGTACGGTCCTGCACCTCAATTTCAATTTTTTTCCCAGCTCCCATGACAAACTCATCAATGGAATTGTCGATGATTTCTTTGACTAGTACATAAATGCCATCGTCTGGAGATTGCCCGTCACCTAATTTGCCGATGTACATGCCGGGACGCATGCGAATATGCTCATTCCACTCTAGAGATTTGATGCTGGATTCGTCGTATTTCGGGGCTTGAGGTGTGGGCATGAAGGTTCTCTTGAAGAAGAATAGTGCTCAAATGTATAAACAACCATCCCTTGTGGGCAAGGGGAAAAAGTTGCCCGCAAACATACGAAATGTAGGACAGAAGAAAAGGGGAAGGCTTGATGGCGAAGGTTTCAGCGATCTATTTTGCGCCCTTCCCGATCCACCTTTCCACAGCATCGGGCAGGATTCCCCAACCAGAGTTCATAGGGCCCAGCATTGTGGGTCAGTACGGCTCCCATACCAATCATGGCATAAGGCCCAATTTCCAGACCGCAACGAATACAGGCGCCAGCGCAGATGGAGGCCCCCTCGTGTACCAGAGTCGCATCAGCAGGATTGAACTGCCAGTCTCCAAAGGCCCTGGGATGTCTATCATTCGTAAAAACGACCCCTGGTCCCACAAAAACATCGTTTTCCAGGGTTACGCCATGATAGACAGAAACCCCGTTCTGAATTTTGGCTCGATCGCCGATGAGCACATCAACATCGATGAAGACGCCTTTCCCAAGAACGCAATTCGCGCCCAAATGTGCCCCGCGCCGCAGATGGCAATGATGCCAGACTTTGCTTCCAGGGCCAACAACCACCCCGTCTTCGATAATGGCGGTGTGGTGAATAAGGGCCGTGGGATGAATGCCAGTGCGGCGGTCTTCAGCCATGAAAATTCTCCTGAGATTGTGAGGTCAACTGATTCGCGATTTCCACGGCAAGGCAGGCACTGCGCAAGGCTTCGACGTCGGATTGTCCTTTGCGCACCTGTTCAAAAAAAAGCTCATGCTCTCGCGCTAGAGGTTCCCAGCTGGGCACGTCGAAACTTTTTTCTGGTCCGACTTCAATGCCTCCAATGCCATATTCGTCTGGACGGGATCGTTGATACAAATTCTGAAAGAAGGTGACGCGTTGCTGATAGAAATCGCATTGTAACATGCCAGCATGCCCATATACATTCAAATAGCGGGCTTTGCGCGGAGAAAGCCAGTTGACCGTCATCTGCACCAAAATGTCTGGGGCATAGCCTAACATGGCATTTAAGCCATCTTCACGGGTAGGGTGGATACGCTGTTCTATGCGAGCAAACATCCATTGGGGACTGGCGTTTCCTAGGATATGACTGAGGCATTCCAGATCGTGAACCGCGAGGTCGATAGTTGCGCCAGCATCGCCCAAACGTTGCGGAAATGGCCCTGTGCGATTGCATTCGATACGATAAACCTGTCCAGTGATTCCCGCTTGAAATTCCCGAAAAAAAACCTGGAACGCAGGGTTCTGTCGTTCACTGTGGCCCACCATTAAAACGCGTTGTTGCTTTTGCGCCAAGTCCACTAGAGCCTGAGCCTCCGCAATCTCCGGTGCTAGGGGCTTTTCCACAAAGACATGCAAACCTGCGTCAAGTAAATTCTTCACCAAAGCGAAATGGGTGGAAATAGGTGTCGCAACAATTGCCGCCTGAGGGGCTGGGAGCTCTCCATTGGCAATGGCTGTTGCGCAGAGATTCCAATCTGCAAAAACGCGAATGCCATCCATCGAATCCTTAGCCGGATCAACAAGCGCACAAAACTCAACTTCTGGAGACTGTCGGAGAAGACGCAGATGATGCCGACCAATGCCGCCACATCCCAAAAGCACAACCCTAATCTTTGAGCCCATAGTAGGCAATGGTAACAAATTCAACTTAGAACCCGCAGTTATATCCACCGTAGGAGCCAATAACAGCTAACGCTTAACCCTAGATCCAGCAATTGGCCGAGGGTCACCACAATACGTCCAAGAACCCCGGCGATATTGCTAACGCGGTCGAGGCCAAGCCCCAAGAGTAGACGCCCCGAGTCACCGATCGGTGAGCCCGATCGAGCAACGGCTTCGGGCTTCGCCCGTTAGCCGGGTGCTATTCCCTATGGGGAAGGGCGCTCCACAGGAAGAGGACCGTCCATCGGCCCTGCCAACTGCAATTGTTAGGTTATGATCAAAGCACCAGGGGCCCTCTATGTCTGGATAGGGGCATCAAAATAGCTATATCTTTTAAAATGACCGCTATCCTTTATTCCCCGTTCCGGTTTCTGGGCCGCATGATCTTTGAAGGGATCGTGGGGGTAGGAGAAATCTTTTGGCTGCTGTTTCAGGTGGTTCTTCGGATTCCTTTGGCGCGTAAAAATCCAGAACTTACGATTCGCCAGATGGTTTCTGTGGGGGTGTCCTCCATCCCATTGCTGTTTATCACGTCGCTCTTTACTGGAGCGGTAGCAGCCGTCCAATCGGAATACAACTTCCGAGGGCTCATTCCTGATCGTTTTGTCGGGACAGCGGTGGCGAAGATGGTGTTCATCGAGTTAGGACCTATTTTAACCGCAATCGTTTTGGCTGGTCGCGTAGGTAGCGCATTAGCGGCAGAAATTGGCTCCATGAAGAACAAGGAGGAGTTGGCTGCCTACGACGCCTTAAATTTGGATCCATTACGTTATCTAGCCTTACCCCGATTTTTAGCGTTTTTCTTTATGGTTCCTTGCCTTTCTGTGCTTTCATCCTTTCTAGCCATTATCGGAGGTTGGTTTACCTGCGTGATTGGCCTGGACATCAGTTCTTACACCTACTATACCGGCCTACAGTACCTGTTTGATGATATGGACCTATTTTCGGGGATTATCAAATCATTCATTTTCGGAGTCATCATTTTCCTATTAGGTTATTACCATGGTCTGAATGCGGATGCTGGAGCGAAAGGGGTGGGACAAGCAACGATGAAAACGGTAGTGTCCTCCTGCGTTTCCTTGCTCGTTTTTGATTTTTTAACCGCTGTCGTGATTTTCAGTTGAGAGCCCTATGCCGAATGTAACCATTAACTCACAAGACGTAATGATTCAGCTCAAGCACCTCCGCAAGGTATTTGGCCGCCAGGAAGTCTTGCGTGATGTGAACCTCGACATTCGACGCGGGGAGACCATGGTGATTATTGGGCAGTCTGGCGGCGGCAAGTCGGTGATTCTCAAGCATATGATTGGCTTGTTGCAACCTAGCGGGGGTGAGGTCACCATCGACAATATCACCATTTCCACACCCAAATTTTTTGATACCCGCACCATCCGCAAAAAAATGGGCATGGTGTTCCAGATGGGGGCCTTGTTCGATTCCATGAGTACCGGGGAAAACATCGCGTTTGCCTTGCGGGAACAAAACCCACAATTTTCCGAAGAGCAAATCCAGAACATTGTTCGGGAAAAGCTAGAACTAATCAATCTGCGTGCCGAATTTGCACAAAAAATGCCCGCAGAACTTTCCGGCGGGATGCGGAAGCGCGTCGCCTTGGCCCGCGCCATCGCTCTAAATCCAGAGGTGATTCTGTATGATGAACCGACCACAGGGCTCGACCCCATCACTTCAGATGTCATCAACGATCTGATTCTCGATATGCAGCGCAAATTGCGTGTGACCTCTGTGGTGGTCACCCATGACATGGCTTCCGCCTTCAAGGTCGCGGATCGTATAGCGATGCTCTACAATGGACACATTATCCAAGTTGGAACCGTGGATGAGATCAAAAACACCACGAATCCTTACGTGTTGCAGTTCATTACCGGGCAACGCGAATTACCGAGCGGCCCTGGAATTGACGCGCCGGCGGCCTTGTGATGGCGGAAGGACCCAAACCATCTTTGGAATTATTTCGCGCAGTTTCTGGAGCGCAAAGCGCACGATTGCGTTATCGGAACGGGAAAACCTTTTTGTTACACAGTGCCGTGGCTCCAGAACAGGAGGCGGACGATCTTCCTGTGCCGGAACTCTGGGGGGATGTCCTTATCTGTCTAGGAACGGGACTCGGTTATCATTTGGAAGCCTTGCGACAGGTAGAAAGGCCATTGCAAATCGTACTCTGCGAAGTATGGCCAGAATTGCTTGAAGCAGCAAGGACCCGATTACAGAACTCAGTGCATCAGGTGATTCCGACGTTACTCCAGCCAGTTTCGTTACCTGCGAATGCCAAAATCCAAATTTGGCGGCATCCCGCCTCCTATCGGGCATCGTCGCCTCTTTTGGATGAATGGGCTGACCGAATTTTTTTGGAGCACCTCCCCGCCGCTGAAAAAATAGGCGCCCGGAGCTCCGCGCGGTCCGTGGCCTTACTGTTTGGTCAGCATTTCTTGCAGGAAGAATTGCGACACGCCTTGCAGGAACGCCAAATTCCAGTGCATCTGTTGGAGTATGGTGCTGAAACCGTCTCTCCAGATTGGGATGCTCGATCTCTTCGTTTTTTACAGGAACATCGACCGGATTTAATTCTGTCCGTAAACATGAAGGGCCTGGATAGCGAAGGCATTTTATTGGGACATGCCCGTCGCCTTGGTATTCCGGTGAACGTCTGGTTCGTCGATGATCCTCGACCGATCGCGCTGGCTCAACCGGATTGGGTCTTTCCATGGATTCGCGCCTGGTGCTGGGAACGAGCCTATCTGCCGTGGTTGGTTGCCAGAGGCTTTGACGACCCACGCTGGCTTCCCTTGGCGGGAGATCCTCTCATTTTCCAATCGGAAACAAGTCCAAAAGAAATTTATCCGTTGGTGTTTACTGGATCGTCTATGGGAGAGGATTTCCTGAGACAAATCAGAAATCACTTTCTATGGGAGCCCTGTCTAGCTCCCATGGTGGATTTACGCTCCGAAGATTTGTTGGAGGGACGCCGTTCTTCATCGAATTTATTGGAAGGCTGGCCCTTGCCTTTCCAGGATGAACGCAACAAAGCTTGGCTTTCTGCGCTTATCCAGCACACAGCAAGCCATAAAAAACGCGTACGCCATTTACGGCCTTTAATGTCTGAAGGACTTCTATGTGCGGGAGATCCGCAGGGATGGCGGGCTTGTTTGGGTGGACAGGTTCATACCGTACCAGACATCAACTATCGTCATGGACTCGCAGAGCATTATCGCCATTGTTCGATTCAGATCAATGTCACCAGTTGCCAAATGCCAACAGCCGTGAATCAACGCGTGTTCGATGTCCCCTTGTGCGGTGGATTTCTGCTTACGGATAGCCAAAGTGATGTACATGACCTTTTTGCCGCAGATGAGTTGGCTTTGTTTTCCTCTCCGCTCGAATTAGAGGAACGCATCGCGTGGTTCCAATCCCATCCAGGGGAACGGAAACGAATTGCAGAAAATGCCCGCCTTCGTATTTTACGGGAACATACTTACGCGCACCGCTTACGGGATTTGATGGCTCGATAAAGCCCCACGCTCTTACCAAGAAATAGGGGTACGTTGTGCCTTGGGAACAGAATGCTGCGCTGGAGCCATGGGAGACTGATGCGCAAGCGGCGGCTCAGACGTTAAAACCTTTACGTTCCCTGTAGAATCGACAGGATTGCCACTGTCTTTTTTAGATGTGTCAGGTCCGAAAAGGTTGGAATATATGACGGCTCGACGCTTGGCCATAAATTGGGAATTGGGCCGATCCGGCCTGTGTTTCCCTGGACTGGCCAAAACGGCGGCCATGTTGATGGAGGACTCCATAGAAATCCGAGAACAAGGTTTATGGAAATACTCTTCGCAAGCAACCTCGCAGCCAAAAATGTCCGGTCCCCACTGGGCATAGTTTAGGTAAAGTTCCAGAATTCGATCCTTGCCCAAATACTTTTCCATAAGGAGAGCATAGGCGAGTTCCTTGAATTTCCGCATCCAAGAACGTTCGCTACTGAGGAAAAAATTTTTTGCCGTCTGTTGAGTAATGGTACTTCCTCCAAAAACGGTTTTCCCTCGCGTCCTATTGGCATCCAAGGCATCGGCTATCGCCTTGACGTCAAACCCTGGGTGGTAATAAAACCCGGCATCTTCTGAGGCGATTACCGCCTTTCGCAGCCAAGGATTGATGCTATCCAAAGGCACAAACTTTTGGCGAATATGCAGGTTCGGCGAACTATCCTGTAAAGCCTGCATGTACTTACTCATTGTAGGATTATTCTCCTGGAGGCTTGTCACCTCAGCGATAATCGTCTCTCCATATTGATAGGCTTTCCATGTAGCCCAGGTCAAACCCACGCTGAAAAGAATGGCATAGGTGGCAAACAGGAGGAAAACAATGCGCACCACAGCATTAGCGATGCGGAGAGAGAAACGAACGGCAGAAGGAAGCGGTGGAAACTTTGGCAATTTGGGCATCGCGGCCTAATATAACATTTAGGGCACCTGTAAAAATTCCTGTTTGGCTCATTCCAGATACGATTGCGCATCCCTGCGTACTCAGTGGAGTATATGTCTCCGTAACCAAGCAAAGCTTTCCTCAGCTGAGGATATGTGCCAGTAACGGCTAAAGCCTAACTGGCATATCAGGACGGAG
>DATIQS010000046.1:0-7206 GCA_035470605.1 Fibrobacteraceae bacterium | reverse complement strand
GGATACGGCGGCACACCTCGTATCCAGACAGACGGGGCATCATGACATCGAGTAGTACCAGATCCGGCATGGATTGACGTTCCAGGATGTCCAAGGCCTCCTGACCGTTCGTTGCTGTAATCACCTGGTAATTGCTGGATGTCAACTGGTTTACGAGCACCTTCAAATTCAGGGATTCGTCATCGACAGCCAGAATACGAACCTCTCCGTTTCCTCCTTCCGACTTGAAGGATTCCACTGCGTATGTCCCGATGGGGAGAATGGTGGTAACTGGGGTCCCCTGTTGTTGCTCGAGTGGGACACTGGGAATTCCTGATCGCGCTCTGGGCAGGGTGAAGAAAAATTGGGAACCCTGACCCTCTTCAGATTTTACCCAGATGCGTCCACCGTGTAGATGCACCAGTTGTTGGCATAGGTTTAGGCCTAGGCCTGTCCCTCCATGGCTGCGGGTGCCCGATGCATCTCCTTGTTGGAATGCTTGGAAAATCATTTCGCGTTTTTCTGAAGGAATTCCTGGTCCGGTGTCCTGGATACAGACCTCTAATTCGTCATCCCGGGTTTCTGCGAAAATGGTGATTTTGCCTTTTTCTGTAAACTTGATCGCATTGCCGATTAGATTATGGAAGATTTGTTGCAGGCGATCTTCATCCGCTTTGGCAAAGGGCAAATTTGGGGGAATTTGATTTTCCAATTGCAGGGATTTTCGCTGCGCCAATGGTTGCAGGATCGCTTTGACCAGTTCTGCTACCTGGCGGAGATCTACAGCATTTTCTTTGAGAAGAATTTCCCCGTTTCGCAATTTGGAAATATCCAGGATGTCATTGACCAGATTGGCGAGGCGTCTTCCGCTGGAAACTACAGCGTTGAGATTGTCGCGGGAATCCGGGCGTAACGGTCCTGCCGCGCCATCCAGCAGCGATTCCGCAATCCCAATGATTCCGTTTAACGGGGTTCGCAATTCATGGGACGTGTTGGCAAGGAACTCATCCTTTAATCGGTCTGCCTTTTCCAGGGAGGCGATGGCCTCTTTCTGCAGATTCTCCTTTTCCTGTCGGGTCTGGACAAGGCGTTCGGCAAGCCCAAGAGAGAGGATGATATACTGAATGACCCAGACCACAGCCAAGATATCCACCTCGAACCAAGCCAGCTCCATAAAGCCCAAGGCTTTCAGGGAATAAAATACGCCGGTCAACAGGGCGATGACCCAGGCCACAAAGAAATAACGAGCAATGCGACTGGAGGGGGCGGTCAGGGCGCTCACCGTAAATACCGAGCCCATCGTCAGGGATGTCATGATTACCTGAAGCATGGTCCCCGTGCGAACCGGCAGAAACACGACCAATAGGATGGTGGCGGCTTGAACCCATTCCAGTCCCACTAAAAAACGGTGACAACGAGGAAACCGCTTCGCCGTGCTCAGGTAGGACTGCGCCAATAAAATCAGGAAGTATAAAAGGCCCCCGATGGCGAAACGGATGTAGTGATTCCACGGCTCTAAAAATTTGGGCCATAGGTATTCGTAAACAACACCGGCGTGTGTCGCGACAAAAAGGGAAAAGAAGGTTAGGAATCCGGTATAGTGGAGATAAGAAATATCGCGGAAAGTAAGGAACAACAGCAAATTCAGCAGAATGGCGCTACAGACCAATCCCAGAAACATACCGTTAAAAAGGCGTAGTGGCTGATCGGCCTCCAGGAATTGGCGCCGTTCCCATAGCCATAGGGGAATTTCCATTCGGTCGGTATTTTGGAACCGGAGATAGTACACACAAGTTTTTCCAGGCTGTGGATGGAGATAGAATAAGAATTGGCTATGCCGGACAGGACGCGAATTAAAAGGGCGCGCATACCCCGTGGAGGTTTTTTGGTAATTCCCATTGGAGTCTGGCGCATAGAGATCGATGTAATCCAGATGAGGGTAATCCACCGCGAGAACCAGATCATCCATGGGTTTATTGGGAAAAATCAGTGCCAGACGGACCCAGATTGCGGAACTGGTGAAGCCCCAGGAGGGCATATCCATATTTCCGGGTTTAAATTCATATTGTCCAGAACGAATAGCAGAAAAATCCAGTTGGCCTGATGTATCTTCTAGCAAACCCAGATAGCGCCCCAGGAGAACGCGACCATGGAGTTCATTTACCGGGAATCCATCCAACGCCCAGGAGGACACGGAGAGTGTCCACAACACAAGCAGGATCATCCCGGTTTTGCGCATTAGGCCTTCTCCAGACAGCGGCTAAGCCAGAAAGACAGATCGGCAATCTCTTCTGGGCATACGGAATGAGGCATGGGGTAAGTATGAAATTCTGGCGTTAATCCGCGTTGTAACATTTGTTCCTTGGCTTTGAGGGCTAGGTCCAAAGGAACGACCGGATCCCAGGTGCCATGGCCTTGAAATACGGGAATCGGCGGGAGGGATGCCGGAAGTTCCTCCAGGGTCGGGTCATAGGTAGATAGTGCGAGAATCCCTGCAGGGGAACTCTGGAGGCGAAAGCCCAGGTGAAGGGCAATCAATCCGCCCTGACTAAATCCGGCTAATAGAAGGCGTTGCGGGGAAATGCCTTGTGCGTATTGTTGCTCCACCAACTCTTGCACGAGATCGGCGCTGGTTTGGGCGCCTCTCCGATCAAAATTAGCCGATAAGTCCATTTCCCGGATGTCATACCAGGCGCGAGTGGGCATCCCCCCATTGATTGTTACGGGCTGAATCGGGGCGTGGGGAAATACGAAGCGGATCCCCAGGGAAGGAGGAAGACTCAACTCATCCACGATCCCGGCAAAATCATTCCCATCCGCACCCAATCCATGTAACCAGATAATTGCGGCATCTGGGGAGGGGCTCGTTTCTACTTGAATTGTTTCCAGCATTATGGCTCCGCACCCAGGGTGTATTCGAACAATTGTTGGGAGATCTTATTTCGGATTTCGATTTTTAAAGGGCCTTTGCCATGAGCGGGTAAGGCTAAGGAAATGAGATTGGATATCCCAGCGTCGTCTGAATCCTGTGCCATGCTTTCCGACGCTTCGGTTTGGAGAAGAACCTTTCCTTTGTTGTCAAGAACCTTATACTGAAAGGTCCGAGGATCTTTGGTTTGCAGAGTGGCGGTCGGAGTTTGCACCAGAAGGATTCCCCCTTGAGGAAGTTTGCGGAGGGAATCCTGGATTTCCGCCGCAGGTTTTTCTTCCGCTTCTAGCATCATGCGAGTTTCCTTGATGCACCAGTTGTAATCCTTGTATTTCAGAGAGATTTCCACCTGGGGGGCGCTTTCGCGGATATCTCGGGTATCCGCATGTCTTTGTGGATCATAAGGCTCCCAAGTCCCGTCGTTATAGAGGATTACTTTTTGGCCACTTTGGCTAATCGCGACCTCTCCCGCAAAGACTTGAAGCGCCAGAGCGAATAAGAACCAGCACATTTTATTCACGGTGCATTCTCCTTGTCAAAAAGGTTGGAAGCCTCTTCCGAGGCTCTATCTGCAAAGATTTCCTGTGGATGGTTGGAGGAACACTGCCGCAGATAGGCCAAAGCAGCTTCATCCGAGGATGAATTTCGCAGGACTTCCTGAAAGCAGGTTTTGGCTTGTTCATATTCTTGGTCCCAGAAAAAGCGTACTCCTTTCTCAAAGATGGAGCGAGTCGCAATTTTCGTCGAAGGAGGGGCTTGCTTCGCATCCCCCAGCAATTCATGGAATTCCAGCCATGGAGAGGGGCCTGACTGAGCAAAACGCCCCAAAAGTCTTGATTCGGGCATCACCTCTTTGGACAGACGAAGCACATCGGTCGAAACGATGATGCCAGAACCGAAGAGTTTCGTCAGACGCTCGAGACGGTTCGCTTGAACCATACGCTGAGAGACAACGGTGACGTCCATACGCCCTTTGTAACCAACGGTTCCCAGAATCGCTTTGCCCGCATGGATCCCAATGCCGATATGCGTTGGTGGATAAATGTGGGATAGGGTGTTTTGCTCCTGAATGGTTTCTTGCATTTTTAGGCTGCAGCGAACGGCGTTGGCTGAACCATCCGGGAATAGGGCAATGATCGCGTCTCCAAAGAAACGGGAGACAAAACCGCCGGATTCCCGGATCAAAGGGACCATCTCTTGCAAATAAACATTAAGCCTAGAGAATGTTTGCTCTGGGCCAATTTGTTCCGAAACCGAGGTGAAGTTGCGCACGTCCGCTACTAGAATGGTGAGATATTGTTCCAATTGGTCCCCTAGTCGAACATCAACGATGTTTTTGCATCGCATCCGTTCCAGGAATTCACCAGGGACAAAACGCGCATAGGCCTGATGCATTCGCACCAGAGTCAAATGCAAATGGACACGAGCGAGCAGCTCTTGCCGGGTAAAAGGCTTTGGGAGAAAATCGTTCGCCTTTAACTTCAAACCACGGATGAGCTCTGACATTTGATTCTTGGCCGTTAAGAGAATAATCGGTAGTTCTGAGGCAGAATATTTTTGCCTAACTTGGGCACAAACATCAAATCCAGATAATCCAGGCATCATCAAATCCAATAGGATAAGATCTGGCGGCCCTTTCTGTTCGATTTGGTTCAGCGCCTCCTGTCCATTGCCTGCAACCTGGAGATCAAATTCTTCCGCCGCTAATTGATTGATCAACACTTGGAGATTGACAGGTTCATCATCTACGAGAAGTAGACGTGGAGCATCGGGGGGTAGGGGATCGGAGCGGATTGGCATCACAAGCTGAACTTCCAGGGATTCGTCGTCCCACTCATGTGGACCGGAAACGCCGCCAGGCATATCCACTAGTGCGTCCTCTTCCGCCAGAGGTAATGTAAAATGAAAGAGGGAGCCCCTGCCTTTGCCTGGCTCCATCCAAATTCGTCCCCCCTGTAATTGCAATAGACGTCGTGTCAGGCTGAGACCAATCCCTGTTCCTCCATAGTTTCGCGCAATAGAGGAATCCACTTGCTGGAACATCTCAAAGATGATTTCGCGGCTGTTTTCTGGAATCCCGATTCCTGTATCCTCGACGGTGATTCTCGCTTCGTTTTCTAAAACGGTTGCCTGAATGAGAACATGACCATTGGATGTAAATTTTAGGGCATTTCCCACGAGATTCAACAAAATTTGTTGCAAACGATCCTCATCGGCCAGGACGGGAGTCATCCCGACAGGAACCTGATTTCGGAGTTCCAGACCTTTCTTTCGTGCAAGGGGTTGGAGAATAGAGCAGACAATTGCCGTTACCTGACGTATAGAAATCGGCTGAATTTTTAAATGGATATCGCCATTTTTCAATCGGGAAAACTCAAGGATGTCGTTGATTAGGTTCGAAAGTCGATGTCCACAGGCACTGATGAGTTGTAAGCTATGCTGTAATTTGGGTGGCAGGGGCTGGCGTGTATCCCCCAGCATTCCTTCGGTAATACCAATGATCCCATTCAGGGGTGTCTTCAGTTCATGAGATGTGTTGGCGAGAAATTCCTCTTTTAGTTTGTCCGCCTTGCGAAGATTTTCCATTTGTTGCGCCTGCAGACTTAATTTTTCCTGCTGGATGCCATGCAGACGGGACGCGAGTCCAAGCCCAATGAAAACGGCCATAAAGAGGAATGCGGTATAGTACAAGGGGAAAGACAATGGGCGTGTCGCGAAGATGCCAAGGGACTGCAGTCCGACATAACAACCCACTAGCAGTGGAATGGTTGTTCCCAGCACAAACCAAATTGCTTGGCGATCTTTGCGCAATCTGGAGAACGCGACGCCTAGCACCGTCAGAACCACACCAAAACCCAAGGTAACGACCCATTGACTCCAAAGAGACGTGCGTACTACGAGTCCAATCGGAACCGAAGCCAGCGTCATCCATTCCAAAATTCGTAAGAGGGAATCCGCATTCGGGAGGCGTTTGCGGGTTTCTAGAAAACTGCGGGCAAACGAAAGCATCGCTAATAACAGCGCTTCCAGGGAAAGCATGGTTAACGTGGGGACCACATCTCCCAGTCCTAATGGGATCAGATAACCGAGGCCTACTCCCGTGTTGCCACACATATAAACGAGAAAGGCTAGCACTGTGTACAAATAATGGAGATAGGAGCGGTCGCGGAAGGTGACATAACACAACAGGACTAGAATGGATACTCCTAACAGCATTCCATAATAGATCCCGATGGCCATCATGGAGTCCTGATTGGAATTAAAGAAGGACTGTTCTTCCCAGATTTCAATGGGAAGAGCCATGCGGTTATGGAGATGACAGCGCAAAAGGACTGGGATGTTTTGATGGGCTTTTAAACGCAAGGGAACGATGTGATTCCAGTGGGAAAAGGCTCTCTGTGACAGCGGTGAGTGCAAGCCGGATATGTTCATGATGACTTTCCCGGTTGAATCCGGGAAATAAAAGCGAACCTCATCCACCAGAGGGTCCTGGAATTCTAGAATTAAAGACTTATCCTGATTGGAATGCAGAAAAAAACGAACCCAGATCGGGTTGCGGGTATAATCCATGGTCGGGATATCGTGAGTGTCTCGGGAGAAGCAGGAATCCGGCAAATGGAGAACATCCCCATATTGGAAATTTTCTGTGGAGTCCGTCATCCATTGTGCGTAAGGGCCGATCCAGATGTTCGACGCCAATGAGGACACATCCAGAGACGCCGCCTGTGTCCCCGCATAGAGCCCAAAGAGGACCACAGCAAAGATGCTCCAACAAATTTTTTGCAAAAACAGACGGGAATGGTTAAATATCATGCAAACGACTAATCCTTCTTACCAATGTGTCTGCACAAAGGCTAGATTCATGTACAATTTTATCCAAAAAAGCACAAAATAGCTAGCCTCCACCATGATCTGGACTCGTTTTGCACCAAGCCCTACCGGATATTTGCATGAAGGACACGTTTTGAGTGCCGCCTGGGTTTGGGGAATGGCTCAACGGTGTAGGGCTAAGGTCCTCCTCCGTATTGAAGATCATGACTTGTCCCGTTGCCGAGAAGAGTACGTGACCGCCATCCGTGAGGACTTGCTCTGGCTGGGGTTCCATTGGGACCGCGAAACGCGGCAAAGCAGCCATCCTGAACGATATTTTTCCGCCGTAAATCGTCTTCAGCAGTCTGAATTTCCTCTATATGCCTGTTTTTGTTCACGTAAGGCGATTTCTAGGTTTCAACCCAATTCGCCTGAGCTGCGTTATCCAGGAACTTGTCGCCGCCGTGCGCAACCGTGGCAGCCGGGGA
>DATIQS010000045.1:0-1618 GCA_035470605.1 Fibrobacteraceae bacterium | reverse complement strand
TATGATCCATTTTTGCGCCGCAATACATTCCGGGCTGGAGCCTGGACTCGGACCTGGTATTTGGAGGGGGTTCGGGAATATGCCGGTACTTTAGGTTTCGGAATGCCTTTGGGAAAACGCGGAGCCATGTTAGATTTAGGTCTGTATGTTGGATCACGCGATTTTGACGCTCCCCTTGAAGGCAGTGAAGTTTTCTGGGGAGTGCGCCTTGGCCTAACCGGAATCGGCGAATGGGGCAAGGATTCTCACAAACGGCGTTGATTCTCATTGGTCCGTAGGAGAGTGCATATGGCAGATTCAAAGAAGAAATCATCCAAGTCCGCTTCCACAAAGAAAACGGCATCAAAGTCGGCGGCTCCAAAAAATGTGATCGCCAAAGCCTCCGCACCGATTCAGAAGGTTGCGGACAAAGTGAAAAAAACGGTCTCTGTGGCGGCGTCCAAATTAGCGCATAAAACCGCAGTCTCAGACATCAAAAAGCCAAAGCCCAGCACTCTGGCGAAGCCCTCCGTGCAGAAATCAGGCCTCCAACCCATTTCAAAGGTGCTCCCCAAGGAGCCAGTTGCAACTTCGAAAAAACCAACAGAGGCGACTTCGAAAAAACCAATAGAGCATTCCTTTAGTCCAGAATACCTCGTGTTGATGCAGAAAGATCCAAACTGGATGCAGGCTTTCTGGGATGTGAATGATCAGCGTGTTAAAACAGCGACCAAGGGCGGGAAAAAGTTGGTGCTACGCCTTTATGACGTATCTAAAGATTTGACCGTTCGTAGTCATCGCAATCGCACCTTCCGCGATTTTGAGGTGCCGGCAGATGCGCGCTCCTGGTATATCCAAAATGGAACTCACTCTGGCTCCTATTCGATTAGTTTGGGAACACTCTCTGGAGCAGGGCAGTTTTCTCCTCTAGTCGATTCCTCCAAGGTCATGGCTTTTGGTTCGGATGGTCAGTTCCTGGGTAACGAGGACGACCGTTTTCTCCGTGCCTCTTTGGGTGGTTTACTCCCCGGCGGTTTTGGTAGTTCCCAATTAGGCCTGAGTTCCCAGCAATCTTTTCCATGGACCTCAAGTTTTGTGGGGTCTTCAGAAAATTCCTCTTGGGGTTTCTCCTCCAGTGGAACATGGAATGCGGAGTCCGCTCAAAATTTGGGTAAGGACTTTTTCCTGTGGGTGAAAACACGTTTGATCGTCTACGGGGGAACTCGCCCGGACGCTCATTTGCAGGTGCGCGGTGAACCTTTCCCCTTAAATCCAGATGGAACCTTCTCCTTTGAACAGGATTTGCCGGATTCCACCCAGATTATTCCCGTGTTTGCCACAGACAAGGATGGCGATTTCCCAACCACAATCGTTCCCGTTGTCGTGAAACGGACGGAGTGATCCCCCTATCATGGCCCGCGCCGATCTTCTACTGGTGTTGCATGCACATCTTCCCTTTGTGCGCAGTCCAGAACATAAGCGATTCTTTGAGGAAAACTGGTTTTTCGAGGCGTTAACGGAATCCTACATTCCGTTATTGCAAATGTTGACTCGCAGTTTGGAAAAGGGGATTCCTGGGGCTCTGAATTTGAGCCTTTCTCCAACATTGATGCATATGTTGGCGGATCCCATGCTGCAG
>DATIQS010000044.1:0-6545 GCA_035470605.1 Fibrobacteraceae bacterium | reverse complement strand
AGGCGGAGCTCGCCAAATCGGTAAACATCGTAGGCGGGAAGATGGGGCCCGAGCGCACCGAAGTAGACACCGACGTCAAGGAACTGGTCCGATTGGTGGAAGGCATGGGCGCCAAAGTCAACACAGTGATCGCCGGGAACTGCTCTCTGGAAGAATTGAAGCGCGCGCCGTCGGTGGCGGTGAATTGCACGCTTTGCCTGGACATCGGTTACGCTGTGGGCATGGCGATGCTGGAAACCTATGGCACGCCGTTAAATTCGACGATACTCCCCTACGGAATCGCTGCCACAGAAAAATGGCTGGAAGGTTCTGCGAAACAGCTCGGCCTGGAGGTCGAAGCCCAGGCTTTGATGAAAAAGGAATACGCTGCCATTCAAGAAGAGTTTGAAACGGTACGCGCCCAACTGGAAGGGAAAACGGCTATCGTCGAAGGCCATGACGCTATCAAGGCCCTATCTATAGCCCACATGCTGGAACGCGATTTTGGTATGCGTGCCGTAATCTACAACTTCCATCCCTGGAGTACCGAGGCCCGCGAAACCAGCATCGACTACCTCCTAGAAACCGGACTCGACCCGGAAATCCTCATCACCAAAGGGACCCTCGCTTTTGGCAAATACGAGTCCATGCAACAAACCGAAACGGAGCTTCTGACGTTCCTCGGCGATCTCGACCCCATGCAGACCGTGTATTTCGGTTCGTCACTCAGCTTTCCCCACATTCCCCTGGTGGATCTAAACGCCATCCTAAACCGCCCGCGCTTTGGCTACCGGGGTGCGCTCAAAGTGGCCAAGTGTGTCAAAACAGCCTTGGATTATGCGTTCCGTCCGCGTAGCGGCCTAATGAAAAAGGTGGTGTTTCCGCCCAATGCCAGCCTGAGTTCCGCCCAGTCGCTCACACCCAAACTGGCCACCGGACTTCCAGACTGCACCCTGTACGCGCCTGGACGAAAAAGAGGTGGACAATGTTTCATGAACTAAAGTTCGAGAATTGCGCCCATTCGCAAGATCCCTTGGTGTCCTGCGCCTTGGAAGGGGTTGCGAACGTCATCGCCGGCATCCGCGACGTAGCCGTGGTGATCCATTCGCCCCAGGGCTGTTCCGCCACCGTGGCGGCAGCCTATGACAACCACGAAATCGACTTCACACGCCGCAAGGTGGCCTGCAGCCGACTCTTTGAATCCGACATCATCATGGGCGCGACCCAGAAGCTTAAAGAACTGATCCTACAGGCCGACCAGTCTTTCCAAGCCAAAGTGATGTTCGTGGTGGGCACCTGCGCCGCCGATATCATTGGCGAAGACCTGGAGGCCGTGTGCCGTGCCATGCAGGGCCAGGTCAAGGCGCGGCTCATTTCTGTGATGGCTGGTGGATTCCGCGGTAACGCCTATGATGGAATGAACCTAGGCTTATCCATACTCGCCAAGTTGATCCAGCCCGTACCCATTCTGCCAGAAGAAACACCGGTGACGCAGGCCAAAGTGAATCTGATCCTACCCCAGGCCAACTTAAACCCGACCTGGTGGGCCGATATGGAATGGGTGCGCTCCATTCTAGCGCAGATCGGGGTAGCCACGCACACCGTGCTGGCCAGAAACTTGACCCTGGAGGATCTGGCGCGAGCAGCAGAGGCGCCTTATAGCATTTTGCTCAACCACGATGCCGGACATGCGTTTGCGCAGAAACTTTCAAGCTTGGGCTCGCAGGCCATTCTTGCAGAATTGCCGTTACCCATCGGCGTAGAAAATACCGGACGCTGGCTGCGCGCTTTGGGCTGCCAATTTCATGCAGAGGAAAAAGTTGAGGAAATCATCCAAAAAGGCGAATCTCGAGTCCAGGACATCCTACGCAAGCGTGGCCTGATGATTATCCCCCGTTATCGGAATTGTCGCATCGCCATTTCGGCAGACTGCACCATTGGCATTCCTCTAGTGCGGGCGCTTTTCAATGAGCTGGAAATGATCCCCGAGCTATTGCTTTTCCGCAGCGAGTCTCCAGAGGCGCGTCGTCTCTTAGACGCAGAGCTTCAGGCATTACAAATTACGCCCCAAGTTGTCTTTAACGCGGATGGTTGGAAAACCAAAAGTGCGTTGCTAGAATCCGGCGTCGATGCAGTGCTCGGCTCTTCTTGGGAAAAATATCTCGCGGAGGAATTGGGCATCAAACTGGCCTTTGACGTGCTCAATCCCACCAACCGGGATCTCTACGTGGACCGTCCCTACTTCGGTTACGAAGGCTATCTGTACCTACTGGAAGCCATCGGCAACGAATGGGAAGCGGCGTTCCGTTCTAAAGAGATCGTCTGGGAACAATTTCAATAGGACAACGAATATGCGCATTGCCACCTATGTCGATGCCGACGGGAATGTCACCACATTCTATCAGCCTGGCAAAATTTTTCTCTACGAACAAATTTCTGGTATCTGGACCAAGATCAAAAAAATTCCCTTGGACCTAAATCTGGAAATGAGTTTGCCCGAAGTCCGGGTGCGCCTGCGGGCCATGGTGCCACAGCTAGATGATTGCAAGGTTTTTCTGGCTGGAGACGTAAAAGGCCTGCCCTACGCAATTCTAGAAGGCATGGGATTTAACATTTGGAAATCCTCTGGCTCGGTCCTGGAACAATTGGACTATGTCGCCCAGAAGGAATTCGAGGCCAGCGAGGAAGCCAAAAAGCCGAAGCCCATGCCCCTTCCAGTTGGAGATCCTCGCGATTGCAACTACCGCATCAACTTGGCCGAAGTGCTGAACAGCGACAGCAACCTCACATCCAAACAAATTTTAATTCCCTTCCTGGAAAAGGAATACTTCAACCGGCTGGAGATTATTTGCGAGCACCCTCCTCGTTGGATGGGTTCCGAAATGGAACGTTTGAGCTTACGTGCCGAAGCCGAAGCAGTAGGTGGCAACAGCCACGACATGCGTATCCTTGTTTATCCAAAGAATAAGCCATGAAAGACGATTACACCCGAGATCATTGTTTGCATTTCGCCTACGGGGCGACCCTGCACCCCGACCAGATCCATGCCCGTTGCGAGAAACCCACCTTGGTCGCCGTGGCGCGCCTAAAGGACTACAGGTTGGAATTTTTTGGACACAGCAAAGTCTGGGACAGCGGAATGGAAACCGTGGTTCCTGCGGTGGGCCAGGAGGTCTGGGGAGCGGTCTACAGTCTACGCCGCTCCGACGCCGACCGGCTGGACACACTGCAGGATGTGCGTCTGGATGGCACCGGAAATTACTTCCAATATCCGGTGCAGGTGACCGACACGGAGGGCAACGTGTTGCATGTCCTTTTGTACAAAAAAGACATCCTGGGAACACCAACCCTCCCGAGCCGCGAATACCTGGACCTGATCGTATTAGGAGCCCAAAAGCGCGGTCTCCCCGAAGACTACATCACCCAATTAAAAAAACATCCCTCGGTGGCAGCCTCCTACGCGGTGCCGCGCCTGGCCAAGTTCGACCGTTCCATGTTACTGGAAACCGCCTGCGAATGTGGCGACCTGCGCAAATCCAAGGGCGGCCCGGGCCTTGTTCCGACAGGGGAAAACGACAACGAATGATAGGGCTGGCGATCTAAAATTGATTTTTTAGCGGCATGCTTTTCGCGAAAAGACTCCGCGTCATTACCGCGAAATGGCAATCCCCTGTCGCACACCATGGGATTCTCTGCGCTACGCTGGGTTTAGAGGTGCCCATAAGCAATTGCCGTCTATGTCATTTTCGCTCATCCAGATAGCGCAAATGAATTCTCTTCTCAAAAAAAACCTTGAGCAATTTTGGATCCAAGCCTTTATCGGATTCACTATTCAACAGATGTAAGGCTTGTTCTAGGAACATGGCTTTGCGGTAAGGCCTATCGGTAATGATTGCATCCCAATAGTCAGCAATAGCGACGATACGGGCCTCCAGCGGAATCTGTTCTCCTTGCAAACCATCTGGGTATCCATGCCCATCCCAGCGTTCCTGGTGGCGTAGAGCAATTTCCGAAGCGACGTCGATTCCTTCGATCTTCTGAATCAGAGCCCATCCATCGCGAGGATGTTTGCGCATCTCCGTCATTTCCGCCTCCGTTAAGGGCCCAGGTTTGTTTAGAATCTGATCAGGAATTCCAATTTTGCCCACATCATGGATAATCGCCCCCCAATAAATCTGCCGGACCGTTTCTCGAGGCAGTCCAATTGCCCGAGCTAAGTCACGGGAATATTTAGCCACGCGCTCCACATGGCCCCCCGTGTAGTGATCCTTGGATTCAATCGCGGAAGCCAGAGTCATCAAGAAACTTTCTAACTGCGTTTCCACCAAACGAAAGGCCCGACTTTGCCTGGAAGCCAACAGAAACCATTGCAGAAAAACGAAGATCGTTAATGCAAATGACGCATAGTAGCCCGATTGCACGATTTGATGAGCCTGTAGCGAATCATTCAAAGCCGCAATAAAAATGATGAAGATTCCGAAAAACTGAAGCCAAGCAAAAGCCCTGTGCCGATAAATCGCTTTCCCCAGAAACCATAGCAGCAATGGAGCAACCAAAATGTATATCGCCTGGAGGATGACCTGACTTTGCGTCAGCAATGTTGTCGGTGCGAACAGGGCAAAAATACTGTAGGCCACCGCCGTCGGGATCAGAATCCGAGTCGGCAAAGGGTGGACCTCACTACGATAGGTATGCTGCGCGAATAGATAAATCAAAGGAATAACCCATGCAATCAACATGTATTCCAATCGAACATTTTGCTCCCATCCCATAAAGGGAAGGAGCTTACTAATCACATGGTCCCCAGGAATCAGCAAACGGGACAAAGCGCAGATCGTAATTCCAGAGAAAACAAAATAGATCAGCTCTTCCCGGCGATACAGAAAATTGATTGCATGATAGGCGCCCAGAATCAGCAACACCGTCGCCAAAATCAAACGGAACATGAAACTAAATCCATATTCCTGCATGATTTTCTGAGGCGTGCCTATTTCAATCGGTTTCCAGGGGCCTCCTAGATAGTGGGAGAAGTTGGCTACCTGCATCACCAAATCCACCGCAGTGTCTTTCGGCAGTGGAATGATCAGTGTCTCGTATTGCGGTCGGTATTCCCTAGCGTTCGTAGCGACATTTCCAACCTCGTAGGATTTTTCATTAACGAACAATCTTGTGCTACTCGACATCGCTGGCATGAGCAAGGACAGAGAATGGTTTGTCGAAGGAAGCCGCAAATGAAGATGATAAGTCGCGTAGCCATGAGCCGGATAATTCTGCCCAGGAATCCTATTCCATGCCCCAGGCAACTCCGCATACTGACTGGCCTTGTGAAGCGTTTGAGGCTCTAACAATTCGTTCCAAAAAAATTCCCATTCACCAGAAAGGTATAAAGTTCCCTGTAGGGATCCCCAACCCCTCAAATCCAAAATTCCAGGACTGCTGGTAGAAACGGGGGTCGCATAGGCCGCGGCGAACCAGCAGGACACCAGGCATACGATCAATTTCAGGGCACTCAACATGGCAGGACGATTGTAGCAACAATCGCGGCCTCTTTCATTAGCCTGTGGCACAAAACAATTACAACAAATTGCTCGCCAATTCCGAAAGCTGGCTACGCTCACCTTTTTCCAAATTGATATGGGCATAAAGCTCCTGACCCCGCATTTTTTCGATCAAATAAGCCATACCGTTGGACTGCGTGTCCAGGTAGGGGTGATCGATCTGGTAAATATCCCCTGTGAACACAACCTTGGTTCCCTCGCCTGCACGAGTGATGATCGTCTTCACCTCATGTGGAGTCAGGTTCTGAGCTTCGTCGATAATGAAATACACCTTTACCAGTGAACGGCCACGAATGTAACTAAGGGGATTGATTTTAAGTTTTTCCTCATCGATAAGTTCCTTGATCTTCTGGTATTGTGGGTCCGTCTGGGGGAACTGGTTCTGGATCACCCCCAGGTTATCAAAAAGGGGCTGCATATACGGATCCAGTTTGGATTTAACGTCGCCGGGCAAATAGCCAATATCCTTGTTGGAAAGAGGAACCACGGGCCTCGCGATATAAATCTGCCGGTAATTTTTGCGGCGTTCCAACGCCCCGGCCAGGGCAAGCAGAGTTTTTCCCGTGCCGGCCTTGCCGCTGATCGTCACCAGGGGGATATTCGGATCCATCAAAGCGTTGAGTGCAAAATTTTGTTCCGCATTACGTGGTTTGATCCCGTATGCCGTTACTTTCTCAATGCGCTGGATCATGCGGCTCTGCGGATCAAAGCGCGCCAAGACGGATTTGGAGCTGTTGCGCAGCACTAGATATTCATTGGCAATCCACTTGTGACGAAGATTGACCTCGTCAGCGTCCACTTCAAAGGGGTTGCTATACAAGCGGTCAATAATCTCGTGATCCAGGTGATCAAAAAATTCAAAACCCTTGTATTCTAGGGAAATCTCGGGCACCTGGTCATTCAAATAATCCTCAGCATGCAGGCCCAATGACCGCGCCTTCATACGCAAGTTTACATCCTTAGAAATCAGCACAACCTTCTGTTTGGGGTGTGCTTTAGCTTGGATAT
>DATIQS010000043.1:0-1718 GCA_035470605.1 Fibrobacteraceae bacterium | reverse complement strand
GGATACAGGACTTTTAAAAATTATGCAACCATTATTTATCTGATTGCAGGAAAGCTAGACTTCAACTCGCTAAATCCGAATGTAAGCCTTACTTAGCCTACCCACTCGTTTTGCGAAGGAACCAAAATAATTTTGATCTATTGATCAGACTTTTTTGTGACGATTGGAGAATCCACCTGGGGAAGGCCCAGATGAGCACGGGCCATATTAAGAGCCTGATCGATGTTGGCTGCGAAATTTTCCTCTCCGAGCATATCCAAAAGGCCGGCTCGGGTCATGGCCATGGTCGGTTGCATGTGAACGCCACTCAGAATCAGGCGTACCTTTTCTTTTTGGCAGCGGCGGATCATGTCCTCTAGAAAATGCAGTCCAGAACTATCAATGGAAAGCACGGCGCGCATACGGATAATCAGCACACGAGGCCGCGTTTCCAACTCGGATAAAATGCTCTTAAATTTTTCCACAGCCCCGAAGAAAAATGAGCCAAAAACCTCATAAACCACTACACCATTAGGCACTTGTCGGGCCGCCAGATTCATTGGATCCGCAATTTCTTCATCGTCATTGGCCAGGTTTTTGGTTATCGAGTTCACCTGCGTCACCTCGCCCATGCGGCGGATAAAGAGGATCGCTGCCGCAACGACTCCGACCTGGATCGCTACGGTCAAGTCCACCAGAACGGTTAAGGAAAAGGTGAGCAATAGAACAATCCAGTCACTCTTCGGAGCCTTAAACATTTTCAGAAAGGTCCGCCATTCAGACATGTTATATGCAACAATCAAGAGTATTGCAGCCAATGTCGCCATGGGAATATAGGACGCCCAATGACCGAAAAAGAGCATAATCAGCAACAGAACCAGAGAATGAACGATCGCAGAAACAGGAGAACGAGCGCCATTGCGGATATTGGTCGCCGTACGAGCGATGGCCCCTGTGGAGGGGATACCTCCAAAAATCGGCGACACGATACTAGCCGCTCCTTGGGCAATGAGTTCCATGTTCGGGCGATGTTTGTGACCCGTCATACCATCTGCGACTACGGCGGACAACAGGGATTCGATTCCTGCAAGCATCGCAATGGTCAACGCGGGGGGGAACATGTCGTGCACCAATTGCCAACTAATGGCCGGTAGATGTGGATGAGGGAATGTCGAAGGGACTTGTCCAAATTTATCCCCAATCGTAAGGACCGGTAAATCTAGAAGGCGTACCGTAATGGTGGTCACCAGAATGGCGACGAGAGAACCGGGAATTCTGGAAAAAAACTTGGTCGGACCCTGTGCCGAAAAGCGAGGCCAAATTAAAGAGATGAATAGAGCAACCGCACCAATGGCCAGAGTCCAGAGGTCAATTTGACTCAAACTTTGAGCGTAAAGAGCGATTTTGTGTACCCAATCGGCAGGATCTTGCAAACGTAAGCCTAAAAAAGCGGGAATTTGTCCTGTGGCGATAATTAAGGCGATTCCCGACGTGAAACCGACGGTTACGGGGAATGGAATAAATTGCAGAACCCCGCCGAATCGCGCTAAGCCCATGGCAATCAAAAGGAAACCCGCAATTAATGTGGCCGTAGCCAAGCCGTCCACGCCATACTTCTGAACAATGCCGTAAATGATGACGATGAAGGCTCCTGTAGGCCCAGAAACTTGTACGCGGCTTCCTCCCAAAAACGCAGTTACAACACCAGCAATAATCGCGGTGATAATTCCTTGTGCGGG
>DATIQS010000042.1:0-8124 GCA_035470605.1 Fibrobacteraceae bacterium | reverse complement strand
TGCGTTAGGGGTGTTGCTGGAGTCCTCCCTCGCGTTGCAGGCTCTGAGCAAGAGCGGCCTGGCCCGCGTCGTCTATCGCGAAGATCAAGAACGCCCAGGGCAACTCTTCCTCGTTTCCTTCACCTGGCGGTAAGCGCTCTCTTTTTTACTTTAGATGCATGTTGTTGGATGTCCAAATTCGACGTTTCCATCGTCATGCATTGTGGAGCTGGAGCCCAATTCTGGCTTTGGTCTCCCTTTCCGATGCCGCGGTCTTAGGGGGACTGCGCCTTTTTTTGGGAATTTTTGATCCCGATTTACGCGTTTGGAAGGCGGGGGGAGTTTGGAGTTTTCCTGCGGGTCAGCAGATGGCCCTATGGGCTGGATTTATGCTGTTCCTTGTAGCGTTGCGTTTCGTGACAGCCTTATGGAGACAGGATCGAGTAGAGCGAATGGTCCGCCAGGTGGAGGCTTTTCTGCGGGTCTGGTTGCGCCAACGGCTACGTCACCTCCCAACGACCTGGTATCACAAAGTGGACGCGGAAGATCGTCTGCGGGCGGCTGAGGAGTCCTCGCGCGTACTTGTTTCAGCCATGGAGGCATACGCCCAGGCGTTTCAAGCCGTTTTGCAGCTTGCCATTTTTATTCCTGTTTTGTTTTGGATTCGTTGGCCCTTGGCGGTGGGGCTATTGCTCGGCATGTTGCCTCTGATGGCCTGGATCCAGAACCGTTTACGACGTCTAACGCGACGTATGGATGGACGCTTGCAGGATCAGGGACGATTTGATAGCACTCTTTCTCTTTGGGGTTTCTTGGTGCGTCACTGGACGCTAGAAGCGGATTTGCGGCGCATGGAACGGGACCTGGGTGAGGAGACTCGCCGTTTGCGCGACGAAGGTTTCCGTTTGGGGCTACGGAAAAGTGTGGTGGTTCAGGTGGCGGACATGGTGGCGGCTTTGGCGGTGATCGTGGTGCTCGTGGTCTGCGGGATCTGGATGGGTCAGGGGATTATGGGAGCCAGTGAGTTGGTGCTTTTCGCGGCCGCATTGCTCCTTTGTTACAAACCCCTGAAGGACTGCTTGCGCGTTTTACCTATTCTACGCGAATCCCAGGCCGCTCTGCATAACCTGGTGGAATTGCAGAAACCCCATCCACCTAAATCCACATCTTTCCCGCATCAATGGATCCGCACAACAGACCCCATAGGGATTAAAATTCGCGACCTGACGTTCACCTATCAAGGAAGCTCTCCAGTCCAGGTGTTTTCGGGTCTCTCTCTCTCTCTCTCCGCAGATCGCCCCATCTGGCTCCGGGGGGCCAACGGATGCGGGAAAACCACGCTATTGCGGATCCTGGCCGGGCTTGAGGAACCGTCATCAGGCTCCGTTTGCTGGCACCCACGGCTGCCGCATCCCGCAGGATTTCTCTCCCATCGAGCCGATCTCCCTCCCGTTCGGGTAATGGATGCCTCCCTATTGCAAAAGAGCCAAACGCCAGCCCGTCAACGGCTTTTGGATCTCCTGGATGTGCGCTCTTTACTCGATCGCGACAACCTTTCTGCAGGCCAACGCCAGCGTCTGGGTTTAGCGTGGCTCTTCTGTTCTGGTGCCAAGGTCTTATTCCTGGACGAACCCTTTGCCTTTATTTCTGCGGAGTCCCGCCAGCCGATTCTTGAAGCCCTGCTGGAGTGTGCTCGCGCTGATCGTCTGTGGTTCGTCATGGCAAATCACGATCCACTGGAAGAGTCCCAAGCGCAACAAATGGAAGAAATCGAAATCAACGATCAAAATTGGGGAACCCATGGGAAATATGTATCTTGCCGATAATCCTTTGGGCTTGGAAAGAGGTCCCCTATGATTCGCCATTTACTATTCGTTTCCCTTATTTTGGTTACTAGCCTGTTCGCCTCCAACAAGGTTCTGCTTTTTCAACCTTTGGAAAACCCGCAGGTGGTAACCGCACAGGAAGCTGCACGCATCAACGAAATCTTTCTACAACGCCTGCAGGGAATGCAAGGCTGGATTCTAGTGGATAGCGCCAAGCTAGCGGAAATCCTTCCAACGGGAAAATCCTGCGACCAGGATTGTTTGACGGCGGCGGCCCAACAGTTGGGAGCCGATCTGGTTCTTACAGGAGTCATCAACGCTACGACAGATGTCGGGCAGGTCGATGTTGTCGCCTCGCTATACGAGCCAGCGACTTGGCGTGAATTGCAACGCGAATCCTGCATCATTGGTCCGGATATCGAGCGAGGCCTCGGTCAAGTCTCCGGCATGGCCAAACTCTTTGATGCCAGCAGTCCATCGGCTTCAGCCGCCATCACCCCGGACTCCAAACCCAACACCACCAGCACCGTGGTCAATTGGATCCTGGGTGGCACCGCTATGATGGTACTCGCTGTGGTGCTCTACTCCCTACTCTAGTTCTATATTTTCTGGAAAACCGAGGTGTGATATGGGTCGATCCAATTCAAGCGTAGGCCGTTTGCTTGTGTTTTTATTTCTAGGCCTCCTGTTCGGGGGAATCCTGGGGGAATCCCTAGGCTTGGTGCTGGGTAAAATCGGCGAGGCGACTCATGCCGGATTCTATAACAACATCCGCGCTGTCTTTGTGAACTGGTGGTTTGACATTGGGATTGGGAAATCACAGCCGATAGTCATCGACCTTTATATGGTCAAATTCGCACTTGGATTTGCTTTCCGTATGAACACGGCAAGTATTCTGGGTGCTGGAGTGGCCTTATACATGATGAAATGGTCGGGAGGTGACCGCTAGTGTCCGATATCCGAACCCTTTCTCAATCTCTGGTCTCTGGCCAGGCAACATCAGAAGCCCTGGTGCGCCAAACCCTTGCCACCATCGAAGCCAAAAAATCCCTGAACGCTTTTCTCTCCGTGTTTGCCGAACGGGCCCAGCAAAAAGCCCAGGCCTCCGATGCGCGCCGCGTTGCGGGCAAGTCCCTTGGTGTCTTAGACGGGGTACCCATCGCCATTAAGGACAACCTCTGCTTGGCAGACACGCGAACCACCTGTGGATCCCACATCCTAGAAAATTTCGTCGCGCCATACACCGCCACCGCCGTGGCGCAACTAGAAGCCGCGGGCGCCATCGTAGTGGGGAAAACCAACATGGACGAATTCGCCATGGGGTCATCCAACGAAACCTCTTACTTTGGTCCAGTGGTCAATCCCCAGGCACCAGACCGGGTGCCGGGAGGCTCCTCTGGAGGCTCTGCCGCAGCAGTGGCATCCGACTGCGTCCCTGCTGCGCTGGGTTCCGACACCGGAGGATCTATCCGGCAACCCGCCGCCTGCTGCGGCGTCGTGGGACTCAAGCCAACCTATGGTCGCGTTTCGCGCTACGGTCTCGTCGCCTATGCAAGCTCCCTGGATCAGATCGGTCCCCTGGGCCATACGGTGGAAGACTGCGCCCTGCTGCTAAATGTCCTCTGCGGCCAAGACCCCCACGACAACACCACCTCTGACAAACCGACGGAGGATTTCACCGCCCAACTCAACCAAGGCGTACAGGGTAAAGTGATCGGCGTCCCCAAGGAATATTTCGGCGCAGGCCTCGACCCAAAAATCAAAGCCACCCTGGAAGCCTCACTCGCCAAACTGGAAAAGGAAGGCGCCAAACTCCTCGAGGTCAGCCTCCCCACCATCCAGCATGCGATCTCCAGCTACTACATCATCGCCACCGCCGAGGCGAGTTCCAACCTATCGCGATTTGACGGCGTGCGCTACACACACCGCGCGCCCAGCGCCCGCACCCTAAACGAAATGTTCACGCGTTCCCGATCCGAAGGCTTCGGCAAGGAAGTCCAACGCCGCATCCTACTCGGTTCCTACGTGCTCAGTTCGGGCTTCTACGACGCTTATTACGTACAAGCGCAAAAAGTACGCCGCGTCATCACCGACGACTTCCATCGTGCGTTCACCCAGTGCGACGTCATCGCGTCCCCCACCCTGCCCGGAGCTCCCCTCCACCTTGGCGAAGGACTCTCCGACCCGATGACCATGTACCTGAGCGATATCTACACCGTAAGCCTCAACCTAGCGGGCCTTCCGGGCCTCTCCGTTCCCTGTGGCGTATCCGACGGACTCCGCGTGGGTCTGCAACTCATCGGCAAACCCTTTGGCGAAACAAGCCTGCTAGGCATTGCCGCCGCTGTGGAAAAAGCCGCTGGATTGAGTTGAGGCAAACTCCAGGAAAGCCATGACATCCGAGAACCAGAAACGGCCATCGGATTTTGGGAAATCGCTTCCAACCGCGTGCCGCGTTTTCCAGCGAGACCATTCGCCCCTACGTCTCCTCTTCTCCCAAGGGATCCTTCTCGCCGCGCTCTTCTTCACCAGTTGCTCCATCCCACCCCGAACAGGCTATGATCGCAACATCGGCGACTGGAAAAAGCCCTCCAGTGGAAAGGCGCAGGACAAAACCGCACACGCCACTGACGCCTCCCTCGACGACATCATCCGACCCTGGTTAGGAACGCCGTACAAATACGGCGGTCAATCCAAATCTGGAACCGACTGCTCCGGCTTTGTACAAAACGTAATGCGCGACTACAAGGGAATCACCCTGCCACGCAATGCCGCAGCCGCATATAAACTCGGAAAAGAAGTCGATCGTTCCGATCTCCGCACTGGGGACGTCGTTTTCTTTGGCACCTTCTGGGGCATCGATCACACCGGCATCTGGATCGGCAACGGATCCTTCGTCCACGCCTCCACCAGTTCTGGCGTCATCACCACGCAGCTCGACTCCGATCCCTACTGGTCCAAGCGTTTTCGCGGCGGGCGGCGTTATGAGTAACGAAACGGAGCAAGGTCTAAGGCCCCTATGGGTGTTTTTCCTATGTAGCCTCATCTACGTTGCTTCCTCCTGTGCACAAACGACCGATTCCACACAGGGAAACGACAAACCCGCAACAACCCCATTGGACAGCGCGTCGCAAGTAAGGCAACTTACGCCGCTCGGCGGACAGGACCCGCGATTGGACTCCATTGTACGCCCCTGGCTGGGAACGCCGCATCGTCGTGGCAAAAATACGCGTCAGGGAACGGACTGCTCTGGCTTCGTACAAAACATCTTGCAGGACTATCTGGAATTTACGACTCCGCGCACCTCTGCCAATGCGTTCCGCTCTGGAGACTCGGTCCTCAAGGAAAACCTGCTCCCAGGCGACGTGGTCTTTTTCCGCAAGCAAGGACGTATTTACCATTCCGGTGTCTGGATCGGCAATGGCCGCTTTGCGCATGCCTCCACAACCTACGGAGTGATCGTGACGGAACTCGACCAGGATGCCTACTGGTCTTCCCATTACGCCGGAGCACGCCGTTTTCTTCCAAATCCAGCCTTTGCCCCGCATCTAGAGGACACCGCGGCGGCACAGTCCTCCCCCCCATTACAGGACTCCATCCCATGAGCACCATCGCCTTTCAAGGTCGCCGCGGCGCCTATAGCGAAAGCGCCGCTTACTCTCTCTTTGGTTCAGAAATCGCCGTGCAACCCGTGGATTCTTTTGAGGAACTGCATCGCTTGGTGCAAGGCGGCCAAGTTGATGGCGGCGTCATTCCCATCGAAAACTCCACCGCAGGGTCCATCCACGACAACTACGACCTACTGCTACGTTATCGCCAACCCATTGTAGGTGAAGTGAAGCTCCAGATCGAGCATTGCCTCTTTGCCCTCCCCGGAGAAACGCTGGAAAGCCTGCACGAAGTGATTTCCCATCCCCAAGCCTTGGCCCAATGTTCAAAATTTTTTGCCGATCATCCGCACATCCAGCGCACCGCCTTTTTTGACACGGCCGGATCCGCCGAAGAAATCGCCAACAAGCGCCTCTGCGGAATCGGCGGAATCGCCAGCACTTATGCCGCACGCTATTACGGACTGGAGATCCTTCGGGAGCCCCTGGCCAATCTCCCCGGATCCAATTTCACACGTTTTTTCGCCATCCAAAAAGAGGCACCACCTCTAGATGTCCAGAGAGACACGAAAACATCCCTTATCTTTGTGCCACGGCAAAACGAGCCCGGCATTCTCTACCGTGCCCTCGGGTGTTTCGCCACGCGTGACATCGATCTGTTGCGCATCGAGTCACGCCCATTGCAAGGCAGCCCCTGGCAATACGTTTTTTATCTGGATTTTGAAGGAAACCCAGGAATCCCCAAGGTCCACGAGGCCATGGAGGAACTGAAGAGCCTTTCCACCTTTCTGCACCATCTGGGTTCTTATCCTGATGGGAAAAACCGAACCCTGAAATACAAGGATGCCTTATGATTCGCCCCGATTCAACCCGTCAACCCGACCAACTCCGAACCCTCCGCATGATCCCCGATTTTGTGGGCAGCGCCGATGGTTCTGTCCTAATCGAGTGCGGCCGCACCCGCGTCCTTTGCAACGCCACCTTACTTCCCGAAGTCCCCCGCTGGCTAAAAGGCAAAGGCACGGGCTGGGTCACTGCCGAATACTCACTTCTGCCGCAAAGCACCTCGGAACGCGTGGAGCGCGAACGCAAGTCTCTTTCGGGACGCACCCAGGAAATTCAGCGCCTCATCGGTCGTTCCCTGCGCGCCGGAGTCGATCTGATTGCCCTGGGCGAACGCGCCATTATCGTAGATTGCGATGTCATCGAAGCCGATGGAGGCACCCGTACTGCGAGTATTATCGGTGGCTTTGTGGCGCTCTGCCTAGCCTTGCAAAAAATCAAAGCACGCGAACAGATCAGCGATCCATTGGTAACCCACGCCATCACCGCCATTTCCGTAGGCCTGATCGACGAAATCCCGCTGCTCGATTTGTGTTACATCGAGGACTCCCATGCAGGTGTGGACATGAACGTAGTCATGCGCGATGCCCGCGATTTTGTGGAGGTACAAGGGACAGGCGAGCACAGCGTATTCAGCCGTGCCCAAATGAACGCCCTGCTCGACCTAGCCGAAAAGGGCTGTCGGGAAATCGTGCAAAAACAGATGGAATTGGTGAAAACGCTGCCTTAAGGTTGGCTGCTACTTTTCAGACTTTTGGGCGCTTTCGTCTGAGTGCTATCGCAGCCGCTCACGCACTGGTCCAGCTTCCAGACCTGTTCCTCAACAAGGACCCCATTTTCATAACGACGCAGCTTACCGTTCTTAGCGCCTTTGAAAAACTCGCCTTCGTAAGCCAATTTACCGGTCTCATCGTAATTGCGCACCAAACCGTTGGGGACCCCATCTAAAAAAGGCATTTCTGACTTGAGGGTACCATCCGGCCACCAGGCGCGCAGCTGACCATCCAAATGGCCTTTCTTGTAATGAAGCTCACGGACCAAAATTTTGCCGTCCCAAAGGCGAACCGTTCCATCTAGTTTCCCATTGGCCCAGCTTTCCTCCGAGACGGGATTGCCTTCGTTGTCAAAAACCTTCTGAACGCCGCTATATTCACCCATCTTGTACTTTTTTTCGTTGATGAGGATGCCTTTTTCGTTCCATTCTTTGGATACGCCATCCTCTTGATCCTCCTTATAAGTCAATTCTCTCCAGAGTTTGCCATTCGGAAACCAGGATTTCCAGGGGCCATCAAGTTTGCCTGCGGAATAGTGGCCTTCGTGTGCCAATTGACCATTCGGATGATAGGAACGATAGAGACCTTCTCGGATTTGGGTCCCTTTCTGGACAGTGTAGAGTGCGGCAATTTCATGCGTCCCGTTCATAAATTGGCGTACGGTATCCAAAGGGACCGGAGAAGCGGCCTGTAAGGCCAAAACGCAACATAAAATGAGGAAAATGAATCGCATAACACCCCTGGAGAATGACTTATATGGGAAAATGTACCAAAATCCGTGATGTCCAACCGTGATGTTCTTTCTGGCAATTTTATATCTTACAGAGGGTGAGAGTCACCTTTTTGAATCCCCCATTTCATCCCATGTTTAGCCGGGAGTCACGCAGCCCCTGTGTGACAAAATCAAGCACCTTATACTGGCCCATGTTTCTGGCTTATGCCGCAGGCTACACCGAGGCCGATGGAAACGAAATCCAGTTGATCGATTCCCCGGCTATGGACCTCGATCTAAAAACGACCTCGGCACGTATTGCGGAATTTAAGCCGGATTTCCTGGTTTTGGACGTGTCCACCCCAAGCATTCTGAATGACCTA
>DATIQS010000041.1:0-5619 GCA_035470605.1 Fibrobacteraceae bacterium | reverse complement strand
TTTCAGAAAATGATCGAAGTCCTGATTGATCGGAAGCGGATACCCGGGGCCCACCTTGACGATGATGCCTGTATGCACCTCATCCTTCTCCTTGACGCTAGGAGGCAAATAAAGTCCACCGGAAGTCTGATTCGCAGCAGTCACCGGGCGCAATAATACCCGGTCTCCAATGGCAACGACATTTTTCAAATTACTGGGCATGCGCCAAGTATAGCAAGGAGTCAGGAACCCTCATCCGCTTTTTTCTGGATTGTTGTCAAAAGCTCCGCAAAAGTTTTAGTTTCCAAAATTTTGGAAAATTGGTCTCGATAATTGCGAGCCGTGGACAGGTCGTCAATAATCAAATCCCAAGCGCGCCAGCTGCCATTCACCAAATCCAGTTTGTACACCAGAACCGATTCCTTCCCCTTGTTCCAGACATGAGCAATCACCTTGGCCTCGTCGGTCTTGACGATGGCCGGATCGTAACGTGTGGAATCCGCCTTGTACATTTCCAGCTTCTTCACCGATGAATTTTCCACCATGCGTTGGAAGTCCTTTACAAAGGCGCTTCGCGAAGAATCGTTCAGCCCCTTCCAGGTTGCAGAGGGAAGGGATTTTCGAGCCAATAGCTGAAAATCAAAAATATCATTGATCAGGTGCTTAATCGTTTCGGTTTCCTTCTGCGAATGAGCCTTTTTCTTAAGCAAAACCTGTAGCTCCTGGTCTTTGGTCTTGATCAGCTGAGCAGGATCCTGGGCCGCGAAAGCAAAAACTCCACAGACCAACAGGACGGCGAATGATTTGGACAGCATATCAGCTCCTTGGAAAAATCGCGAGTTCCAGCCCGACTTTTGCTAGCAAACCTGCCACAGCGATGTTGTACTGGTATACGGCAAAGTAATAATCTTTTTGCATCAAAATATTGCGTTTGTAGGCATCCACAAGTTTACTCCCTTCCGAGGGATCCACGTCGAAACGCATGGCAGCACCCTTCAGCAGAGCCTCGCTGGCACGCAAAGAACTCCGTGCGCTTTCCAGGTTATCTCTGGCCATAATCCAATCGTTGTACTGTTGCTCCAGAAGCATCTGCAAACCCTTCAGGGCGTAGGCTTCCTTGAGTTTGAGTTGACGCAAATCGATGCGTGTCTTGCGGATTTTTTCCTTGTCGCTCCAAATGTTTAAATTGAAACGCATACCAAGGCCCAAACTGCCTGTAAGCGTATTCACCGGATCGCGCACCAAAGCATTCTGGCTGAGATTCTCACGATCCATTGCCCACGACTTGGCGAATTTAAAGCTGCCGAATATGAAAAATTCAGGTCCCAGCTTGTCTTCTTCCAATTCCACCAGCGTGGTTTTGGCAACGAGTCCATTTTCTAAGCGTTTCAATTCTGGGTTCGCAACGCGTAACCAAGACTTGAGCGTGTCCAACGGGGGAATGGCATCCTCGCGTTGAACCAAAAGAGTCTCCGCAGGCACAAAGGTGTCCTGATCCGCCAACTGTAACGCAAAATGGATGGCTAGATTCGCCTTACGTAGGCCGTTTTCCGCCTGGGAAACAGCCTTATCCACCTCGTAACGACCGGCTTTGATCTGGAGGAGATCGTCCTGACTGGTCTTTTCATCGTCCTCATCCAGAAGACTGTCTATGCGATCCTCCGCCTTTTGCATCTGACGAGCCGCTTCCTTGGACAGGCGGCAGCTTTCCAAAGCCAACAAATAGCCATAATAATATTGCTGGTATTCCTGAGCGCGTTCCACGCGCTTGGCCTGGATGTCCCATTCCGTTTGGGCCAAATCGGCTTTCGCGGCTTTAATCCCTGTGTGATACTGCCCAAGATTCAGTGGCTGAGCAACCTCAATTTTGGTTCCCATATAGGGGCCAATTTTGGAAAAGTCCCATCGTGAAATCGTATCCCCGGACTGTACATATTCACTAAGTCCCGGGGTGGGGCCTACAGCAAAATAGACAGACGCCTTGGGCAGAATGGCATCCATTTTAATCTGTTCAATCCGATTGCGTTTCGCTTCCGAAGGATAGGCCTCTTCTGCAACACGTGGGTCTTTGGATAAGGCCAAAGCCACCATCGCCGGGCAATCAAGATGGATTTGTCCTGCCTGTGCGGACAAAAATGAAAAGACCAGCAAGACCAAAAATAGGAAGCCTCGTTGCACGGAGAAAATGTAAAAAAACAGGATTCTCCCCCTATTGAAGCTGTCCAAATTTTTGGACCAGATTTCGATATTCGACGAGAATTTTCCGACTATACCCGACAGGCAATCGACCTCCATTTCGGACCTTTTTTTCTAGAGCATAGGGGCCGATATTATAGGCCATTAGTCCCTTGGTGACGTTCCCATATCGCACAATTAGGCGCAATAGATAGTAAGTACCCAACAACAGGTTGACCTCGGGTTTCATTAAATCCGCCTCCGATTGAATAGAGATCCCCAAGGCTCGTCCCATCAACTGAGCGGTTCCTAATTTCAACTGCATAAGTCCCAAGGCACCACTCTCTGCACCGGAACGGAATTTGCCTCGCGCCCATGGATTGCTGGAGCTTTCAACCTGCATGACCGCAACGATTAACAAAGGGTCAAACCCGTAGGTGCGCGACTGCTGCCATAGGGTTTCGGTTAGGACCCCGACCTGCCTCGCTGTCATTTTGCGTTTAGCGACCTCTAGAACAGCAAGCCGAGTCCGCACGAAGCCCTGAGCCCATTCTTCCCGTTGGCGCAGCCAATCCACGTCCTCTCCCAAGGAGGCCAGGTGGTCTTCCTGTTCCTGCAGGTGCCAGCTATTTAGGGTCCAGGTCACACCAAGCCAAATCAGCAGGCCGGTTCCGCAGAGGAGAGCCACCAGCACCCAAGTTTGAGAAACCCCCACAATCTTCTGCATCCAGCGCTTCTTCCAGGCCGGAGCCCAAGGGTCTTCCCATTCCAGCTCGTTCATGGATGGTCCTTTGCTGGGGAAGATTCTTGCGCCATCTCCCCTGTGGAATCCTTGCGCTTCTTTTCCAACGCTTCCAGATAGTCGATCCAGATTTGTAGACTGTCCCGGGGGTGCCCTGGATTTTTCGCCTCCAGTAGCCCTAAATCCCGAAGAGGCCCGACCGCGCTACGCAGGTCCTGTAGGTTGCGAATCAATACGCGTTGTCTGTCCTCCAGCTGTAGAATCTGACGTTCACGTAGGCGTAATTCGCTTTCCTGGAAACGCACCATGGACACCAGAGTAAGAATCCAGCCTGCCAGCACAATCGCCAAAAACAAAGCCATGCCAGTGGACAGCCGAATGCCGGTGCGTTTGGAAAATGTAACACCGCGGCGTCGTAGAGCATCGATCAGACCGGAACGGGAAAAATCCTCCAGACTCGCGTGAATTTCAAACACATTGGACCAGCGGCGGAAGAATTGCCAATTTTCTTCCTGGCTGAAGATGAAGGCCAATCGGCCCTCCCGTCCCTGCACCTGGTTCAGCAAATCAAGAAACAATTCCAGATAGGATGCGTCGCGGAACTGGCAGTGTTCCAGGTCCATAAGGTACGTACGTCGGCGCTCTCCAGTAATACTGCCGAGCTTTTCGCGCAGTGCTGGAATCTGCTCCGAGGTAAATGTCCCACGAAGCGAGATGAGGACGCTATGTCCATAATCCTCTAAAGAGACATCAATTAGATCGGCACGCATGGGTCTCCATTCAAAGGACGTGTTTGTGACGAATCATACTCTTTTATCCGCAAAAAATCTTTTTTGTTTGCGTCTGGATTGCTCTTTTCTACCTTGTAATCCATGTATGCCATTCTGTCGTTCCTATTGATTTGTGCCTCCTTCGCCTCTGCACAGCTTTCTGCGGATTATCAGGCTTTATTACAGCAGCAGAGCAATTCGAACCAGCTTTCGTCTTCTGTAGCCACGGGTTCGGAACAGGAAGCCGCTTTACGGATTTTAGCCCAGCAACAAAAGGCACAAAATCCGTCAGGACAAGGGTCTTTCATGAACAGGGCGCTGGATTCATTGAACCAGCTACTGGTCAAAGATAGTTTGCTGGCCGCTCCTCTGCCGGGAGAGGATACCCTATTCTACCGGGTGTACCTGGATACGGTCTCCGTGGATAGCCTTGAAGGGGATACCACCATTCTGGAAAAGATTGGGTTCACTGAAGATGGCCACCATTTGCTCGTCAAGCGCAAGGAACTGATTGTCAAAGAGCCGCTCTATGAACGCTATGAGATCCAATTTTTTCGGCAGGTTCCAGCCTCGTTGTTTACGAATACCCCCAATGCCGTCAATGGAGATTATCCCATCAAAACAGGGGACCGCCTAGTGCTGACCCTTTTTGGCGATGTAGAAAAAGAACAGAGCCTGGAAGTGAATAATCAGGGGAAGGTCAATGTGAGTGGCATCGGCCTTGTCCCAGTAAATAATCTGACCCTTTCTCAGGCCGAGTCCATCATCAAATCTAGGCTTTCTAAAATATATTCCGGTATCCCCAGCAACCGAACTCAGGTCAATCTCCGCATCGAGACCCTAAGTGCGGCTAAAATATTTCTCGTCGGTGAGGTCAGCAAACCCGGTGGTTATGTCTTTTATGGAAATACATCCATCTTCCAGGCGTTGTATTTTTCCGGTGGCCCTACCAAAATTGGATCCGTGCGCAATATTCGGGTAACTCGGGAGGACACCTCCTTTGTGCTGGATCTCTATGATTACCTGATGCAAGGGAAAAAGCCAGAGCCCTCTGTGCTGCACGATGGAGACATCGTCTTTTTGCCCCGAGCAGAGATCCTTGCTGGTGTGACCGGAGATGTGGGGCGACCCGCTATTTATGAATTACGCACTGGGGAAACCATCAAGGATTTACTGCTTTTCGCTGGACGAATCAATCCCACAGCAAGCCATACCTTAAGCCTGTGGCGCATTCAGGCAGATGGACGCCGTGACGTTTCGGATCTGCAAACCCCAGAGGCGGTTCCCTCTAGTGTCTCTCCGGTGACGATGCAGGATGGGGATAGTCTAGTGGTGCGTCTATCCACCAAAACAAGTCGGGATTATGTCGATGTGGAAGGAGCGATTTGGTATCCCGGATCCTATGCCTGGAAGGCCGGTATGACCCTGGCGCAGGCGATTCCTCTGGCAGGAGGCTTGCGCCCTGAAGGATATGCGGATCGGGTTATTGTTCGACGCCTGTTGCCGGATTCCAGCTATATCTATTTAGCGGATTCATATCGTTCTCCAAAACTGCAACTGAAGGCACAGGATCAGTTAATTGTCCTTAACTCAGCCCAACTGAAGACCCCGCAATTGGTGTATGTGGATGGAGCCGTAAAAAAGCCCTTGACGGTGGATTGGCAACCAGGTATGACCGCGAAGACGCTGATCGCCATGGCTGATGGTTTTCAACTTAACCATTGCAAAGGGACCATCCGCATAGAGCGTTTGATCGACGGAAAAGATGAAACGAAAAATCTCACCTTTCCCATTCAGGATAATCTTCAGGTGGGAACCGATGACGATGTGCCTTTGCAACCCGGTGACCGCGTTGTGGTCCCTCAGGATCCGAATTTTTACTCCCAAGAAATCGTTGCTGTGACAGGCGCAGTTCGCAACCACGGCTCCTTTAGTCTAATCCGCACCCGGGAG
>DATIQS010000040.1:0-2397 GCA_035470605.1 Fibrobacteraceae bacterium | reverse complement strand
CCAACTACTTTGACGAACTGGGTCTTCCAAGGCTTAGTATGGCGAAGTAGCCCAATTTCTTCGAACCGCCGTATGCGGACCCGCTTGTACGGTGGTGTGGCAGGGGAACGCGGAATCAATATTCCGCGCCCCTATGCCGATCGGAATTTGAGGCGTCCTATCCCTGAATTCAGGGATGCACAGCCCATGGGACCGCTCCTATATTCGGGATGTTGTTCCATTTAATGAGGAGATCCAAATGTCCCGATGGAGTTCAGTCCCAGGCTTGTCCATTAAGCTCGTGCCTCTGGTCATGTCCATGTGTGTCGCGCTGTACGCACAAACATCTGTACAACCCTCTGGTTCGGGTACGTCCGCAGATCCTTACCAGATCGACAGCCTGCCCAATCTGTATTGGCTCTCGCAGACCAGTACCGCCTGGGCAGACACCTTTGTGCAGACTTCGGACATCGATGCGTCGGAGACCTCGGGCTGGAACAGCGGCTCTGGCTGGAGCCCCATCGGAAATGCTACAACCCGATTCACGGGCGCTTACCATGGCAGTGGCCATGAACTTTCGGGGCTATCAATTGTCCGTGGCAGTCAAAGCTATGTGGGCTTATTCGGTTACATATCTCGCGCAACACTGGATAGTATTGAGCTTAATGATGTTTATAGCAAGGGGTACTACTATGTAGGTGGTTTGGCTGGATATGCCGACACCCTGTCTTCCATTTCCTATTGTCATTCCACCGGAACTGCGTGGGCGACAAGTTATTATTCTGGCGGTTTGGTGGGGATTGTTGACTCTTCATCCGTTACGGGCAGTCATAGCTCCTGCGCTGTGCTTTCAGGTTCTTCATATGCCGGAGGATTGGTTGGCGATAATATTGGTTCATCTTTGATCAGTGACAGTTATGCGACAGGATCAGTGCAAGTCTCTGAATATTATGCGGGAGGCCTGGTCGGACGAAACGATGATTCAGAAATCAAACGCTGTTATAGCATTGGAAGTGTAGTCGCCTATAAGGATGGAGGCGGTTTTGTTGGCATGAACGACAATGGAACCTTGTCTGATTGCTTTAGTTCTGGAAATGTAAACGTCATTACGGGAAGTTCTAACGGAGTGGGTGGAGGCTTTGTCGGGTCTAGCCTTTCTGGAGCCATTTCCCGTTGCTACAGCTCTGGAAAGATCACATCTGATGCATTGGGAGCGGTCAAGGGTGGTTTCGCCGCCGAATCCGCAAACACGACAATCTCCGCTTGCTACTGGGATATGGAATCCTCCGGGTTGGACTCTTCTGCCTTAGGGACCGGAATGGGCACGACAGAGATGAAAGACAGCGCAAGTTTTGCAGGGTGGGATTTTGCCGATGTCTGGACAATCTACAACGGCGTCTCCTATCCTTGGTTGCGGACGGTTTTGCCCGGCCCCATCGCCGTAAACGACACCCTGGAGTCATCGGATTTCCCAGAAAGCTTTTCTGCCATGGACGCGGCAATGATTGCCACGGTGATTTCCAACGACCTGAATCCCGACGAAGCCCATACTGTCCTGACAGCCCGTTGGCTCAGCGGTTCTGTACAGAATGATTCCTGCATCATGATCCCCTATGAGGTCGCTAGGATCATGGACATGGATACCTTGTGGGGCTTTTCAGCCTATGTGGTGTTCCCATTCAAGGCTGAAATCGGGATTGCAACTTATGAAGACCTGAAGAAGATCAGCACAGACTCCACCCGCCTGTATCCTATGAACGGAAACTATGTTTTGACTGCGGATATTGATGCCTCTGCGTCAGCGGAAGAAAACAGCGGTGTGGGATTCACGCCTATTGGCAGTTTTGACAACCCATTCTGTGGACATTTCCACGGCAGAGGGCATGTGATCAGGCATTTGTCTGTCTATCGTCCTGATTCCTCCTTTGTGGGTTTGTTTGGGTACACGAAAGGGGCGACCATTGATAGCGTCGGTCTGGTCAGTTCGGAAATCACCGGATCACAGTATGTGGGTGGATTGATTGGATACAGCACTGACGGGACCTCCCTGTCCTATAGCTACAATGCTTCGGATGTTTCCGGTGTCTCTTATGTGGGGGGGCTGACTGGCCTCAACAACGATTCCTCGCGTATTGAACGCAGTTACAATACTGGCAACATTTCTGCTACTTACCGTGCGGGTGGCCTGACCGGATATCATGAGAACTCTTCGACCATCAGCAACAGCTACAATACGGGATATGTCATTGCCGCCGCATACAGTGGCGGCATCGTCGCTGTGAACTTCAATGGCTCAGAAATCCAAACCGTATACAACGGCGGAGTTGCTACGATCAATTGGGGCTCGTCCTCCTTTCCTTTCTATGACCCCATTGTTCCGCATAATTAGGGCTTGCTGGAAAATTGTTTTCGCGGTTT
>DATIQS010000039.1:0-15359 GCA_035470605.1 Fibrobacteraceae bacterium | reverse complement strand
AATACGGGAGACAAAGCATCCGACAGGCAAGTGGATGATTTTTACCTCAAAGAAGAGGTGCAAAAAATCCATGCATTGACCACACAGGACAAACGCTTCTTCTTCTCCTATAATACGGAGGAAGATCAGGAACTTCACATGATTCAAATCTCCATTGAATGGCGCGTTGGAGAGCAGACATCCAACACTCAAAAATTCCAAATTACCAAGACAGGTTATTTCAACGCCAACGGGGAACTGGTCTGTTTTTGGGTACGTACTCCCAAAATTTGAAGCAAAGTCCTCTACGTGCCCTTCCACCTCATTACCCAACATAATCCACAAGATCGCGCGCTCCATCTCCGCGAGGCAGGGCGGGGATATCATGGCCATGTTGCCTACGTAGATGCGGCACTACAGGTTCGCATACAAACAACATTCGCCTCTTTCTGGCAAGAGCGTCTCGTCAGCCTCAAAAATCCAGAAACACCGATCGTTCGTGATCTTCTTTTGCGTCCGCGCCTATTTTTACAATCCGGCTTGCGCATAGAAAATGAACCGTTACCTCCAACAAATCCTTCGCGTTTAGAGGCTGCCTGCCACTATTTTGATATTTCAGACGCCCTCCTTTCCAGAAGCGTTTCAAGTCTTTCCAATGGAGAACTGCGACGCATTCTAGTTGCCCGCGCCTATATGGAAACGCCAGAAGCACTGATCCTGGACGATCCTCTGGGAGGCCTTGATCCAGGACATCGCACCTCCATGGTGCAAGCCCTTCGGGAAATCGCCATCAATGGAACTGACGTGTGGCTCGGCCTTCCTGCTGAAAAGGAAGAAGAGACGACGCATTCAAGCGCAAAAGGGGTGCAGCAACTGCGGGTCCCAGGGGAAAAAACGGGCGAAGAATTAGTAAAACTGGAAAAAATCTCGGTTCGCTTTGGAGACGCGCTTATTCTCCAAAATATTAACTGGACCATCCGCGTTGGAGAACGATGGTTACTCATGGGGCCCAATGGTTCCGGGAAAAGCACCCTGCTTGCGTTCTTGACCGCAGACCATCCGCAGATTTATCGAAACCGCGTTTGTCTCTTCGGACAAACACCTGGACACGGGCTTTCAATCTGGGAACACCGACGCTTCATCGGTTTCTGTTCACCAGAACTGCATCATCAATGGAAAGAAAATTTATCCCTCTGGCAATTGGTCACAGAAGGCTGTAATGTCGGAAGAGGAGAAACAGGCCCCATTTTGTGGGAAGAGCGACGTTACGCCGAACATCTGCTCCAATCTGTGGGACTCAATGGCGAGACACATTTCCTCTCAGCATCCTATCCAGAACAAAGGCTCGCGCTCGTCTTGCGGGCCATGGTACGAAAGCCACGATTGCTGGTTTTAGACGAACCGGATCAGGGACTGGATCCAGACTGGAGGACTCGACTTTGGAATCTTTTAGATGTGGAGGTGCAAGGGGGGAACAACGCTTTGGTGATAGCATCCCATCACGCACAAAGCATCCCCCGTTGCATCACTCACACATTCACACTTTGAGGTCGATGCCGAAAAACGCGGTTCAGTTGACTTTCCAAGGCATCCAAAGTCAACGGTTTAATGAGAAAGCCGTCCACTTCTAACATGGCTGATTGCAAAATCAACTCTGGATTAGAATCACCCGTAACAATCAGAAATGGTAAGGAGCTGACTCTGGGTAGCGGGTTCTGGCGAACCCATGTCAGCAAATCCAATCCAGAAGAATCCTTACCCAAATGCTGATCCGCAATCACCAATTCTATCCCTTCATTTCTCTCCAACAGCTGCATGGCACTGAACGCATCCGCCACAGATTCCGCCTCATCAAATCCAAGAAGCTGGAGCTGCTTAATGAGCACCATGCAACAGATTTGGGAGTCATCGACACACAGAATCTTCATATCCAGAAGATACAGGATCTCCAGACTGAAGCCTAGGTTTTACCGCAGATGAATAGTACAACAAGAACCAATCTCTCATACTGGGAGGATTAAAAATCCTCACGGTGACCACCAAATTGGTAATCACCGAGGAGAAAGGATCATTTTTTCCGTTTAAACTTCATTCCGAACCTTTCTCCTAAACGATAATACGCATAGTAAAAGGTCGGGGTTGCCACCAGCACCAGGAAGGTGTTGAACAACAACCCCCAGAAAATAGCCCACGCCAGCGGCTGCCAAAACATGGAGGTTGAAGAACGGGTTACAAATTCCATATGGCTGAAATCAATTCCCATGCCCGTAGCCATCGGCACCATACCCGCCATGGCGGTAACGGCCGTCAACAATACTGGGCGCATACGCACTTTTCCACCTTCGATCACGGCGTCAGCGAGACTGAAACCAGCCGCACGCTGCCGGTTCATAAAATCGATCAAAATAATGGAGTTCTTGGCGACCACACCAGCAAGAGCCACAATTCCGACTCCAGTCATCATGAAAGAAAACGTGACATGGGTGATAAGCAAACCCCAAAAGACGCCACCCAAAGCTAAGAAGATTCCGATCACCACTAGGAAGGGCTGAAATAAACTGTTGAATTGGGCCACCATGATTAGGAAAACCAAACCAACGGCAATCATAAAGGCTTTTAGGATGTACATCTGCGTATTTTGCTGATCGCGGTTGTCCTGACCTGTGCTGATAGTGTAATTGTCCGGCACAGGGATCTGCGAAACCAATTCGCTGGACATCATCTTGACTACGCGCTCATCAGTAACCCCTGCAGCCAATTCTGCAGTCACTTGTACCGTGCGTTTGCGATTCAGGTGACGATAGTTTGCCAAGGCAGCACCTTCACTGACCCTAGCCAAACTAGTTAAGGGAATATTGCGACCATCCAGGCTGACAGTGATATCTTTCGCCACCGCCTTAGATTCCCGGCTGTCCCGGTCATTGCGGACCATGATTTTATATTCATCTTCTCCCACGCGATACTTACCCGCTTCAATTCCATAAATCGCGGAACGAATCGCAGTGGCGGCCTGTACGGTGTTCACTCCCAGATACTTGGTCTGATCACGGTCGATATCGATACGCAGCTCAGGCTGAGCCGGATCATAGTCGCTCGTGATATTGATCAGATTCGGCACCTGATGCAAACGGGCTTCCACAGAATCGGAAAGACGAGAAAGCACGGCGTAATCTTCACCGGAAATTTCAAAATTCACCGGTTTTCCTGTGGGGGGCCCATGTTCTTCTTTCTGGACCTTGACATTCCAGCCCGGCAAAATTTTAGGCAAGGAGTCGGTCATCCATGCCATGGCGGTCCACGAGGGCACCTTTCGCTCTTCGTAGTCCTTCATCTCGACGTTGAAATAACCTTTATGAGGCACCGAAGTGGACACAAAACTGCGCGACTTCCCTGAGCCAGTCACGCTACTAATTGTCTTCACATCGGCGATGGAATCAGGAATATGAAGCAACAATTTTTCCGCAACGTGCATGCTGGAGTCCGTTTTCTCAATGGTGAGTCCCAAGGGGCCCTCCAGCTCCGCAGAGATCACATTGGGCTCAGACAGAGGGAAAAAGACCACTCCCGGCCCAAGTTTCATATAGGCGACAAGCCCCAAAAAAACAAACAACAGACAACCGCCACCCACCAAAATAGGATGATGAATCAGACGACGCAGAGTTGCCACGTACATCCCTCGGAAGCGCATAAAAAAGCTGCCACCGTCCTCGTCGTGATGCTTGGGATTAGAGGTCATAAACAAGGAGGCAAAGACAGGATTAAAAACAAACGCAACAAAAAGAGAGGCCGTCAAAGTCAACCCCACCGTAATGGGTAGATATTTCATGAACTGCCCCATGACACCAGGAATGCTCATCAAAGGAGCAAAAGCGGCCAGCGTAGTCAGCGTCGCCGTGGCCACCGGAATCATCACCTCACGCGTACCATCCAAGGCCGCTTCTTTGCGGGTCTTACCCATAGCCAAGTGCCGATAGATGCTCTCCACCACTACGATGCCGTCGTCCACCAACATCCCCAAGGCGACCACCAGGGCAAACAGCACCACCATGTTCAAACTGATATCTGTCGTGTCCAAAACGATGAAGCCCAGCATCATCGAGAAAGGAATTGCTGTGCCGATAAAGAAGCTGTTGCGGAATCCAAGGAAAAAGGTCAGTAACAAAATCACGAGGATGATGCCCATGATGATGTGATTTTGCAACTCATTGACTTGGTCCCGCACTTCCTTAGACTGGTCGCTCGTGAAAGTGGCCTGCACGCCTTGGGGCCATTTGGTCTCTGCGTTGGCCACCGCCTCTTTCACATCATCGGCAATGCGGAGCAAATTTTCCCCGGTGCGCTTGCTAATAGCGATCGACAAACTTTTTTTGCCATTTAGTCGAGCAATTGTGGTGGGCTCACGGGTGTAGCCAAATTTTACTGTGGCGACGTCGCGTAGACGGATAATACGGCCATTGTCCTGCTTGACGATAATGTCCAAGAAGTCGTCGGGAGCGTCCAACTCTCCAGTGACCTTGAGGGTAAAACGCGTGTCTCCAGAAATTAGGGTGCCACCGGGAATGTTTTTGTGCTGTTCCCCCACGGCCTTGGAGATGTCGCTCAAATTTAAGTTGTAGGCACGCAACTTAGAAGGATCAGCATCAATGGCGATTTCCTTGTCGCGTTTCCCGTAGACGTTGACCTCTAGCACACCGGAAATGACCTCAAACTGATCTTGCAGATTATCGGCAATCTGTTCAAGACGAGTCAAATTGTCGTTCTCGTCGGTTAAGGACACAATCATAACCGGAAGTTCAGAGAAATTCAGCTCTTGCACAAGAGGATCTTCGGCCTCCGTAGGCAAGTTCGCTTTCGCCTGATCCACTTTATCGCTAATGCGACGCAAGGCCGTCTCTACCTCGACATCGGGATTAAACTCGATTTGAATAGCAGACACGCTCTCCATGGACTGGCTGGTGATTTTCTTGACACCGTCCACCCCATCTAGCTCATCCTCTATCTTCTGGGTAACCAGCACCTCGACATTTTGAGGACTAGCGCCTGCTAGCGTGGTGGTCACAAAAATATAGGGGATCTTGATTTCCGGGAAGGCTTCGCGAGGCATACTCTGGAAAGAGGTCCACCCCGCAATGAGTAACAATGCCGCCAAAACCAGCACAGAAACAGGATTTTTAATTGCAAACTTGGTCATAACCTACCTTGAATTTCGGTTAGAACTTCACCTTAACACCATCGGTTAGACGGAAGCCGCCTTGGGCAACCAAAACATCACCGACCTGCAAACCGTCCAGAACCACCGTCGAATCCCCTGCAGAGGGTCCAAGGGTCAGGCGTTTCGTCTGAGCCCGCCCATCCACAGCGATCATGGCGTACGGCCCTGTTTCATCGCGTAAAATGGATGTCGTTGGAATGATAATCGCCTTGTCGTATTTCTTGCGAAGCATCAAAGCTTTGCCCGCCATGCCTGGCCCAAGAAGGCTTTTTTGATTGACGATTTCCAGACGGGCTAATGCCGTGCGAGTTTTGCTATCCACCGCCATATCAACGGTTTTCAGACGCCCAGCAAATTCCTCTTGAGTAACTCCAGGAACAGAAAACCTCACCAGGGAACCAGATTTGTAGGAGCTCAAATCCGATTCTGGCAACGAGATCAAAGCCTCCAATTTATCTGTGCGCGCAATACGCAAGGTCGGTGAGCCTGCAGTAACAGTCTCAAATTGCTCGACGTTACGGGAAACAATCACACCGCTGAAAGGGGCCTGACAACGGGAATCCTCATAGGCTCGCTTTGCCTGCAACACGGACACCTTGGCACCCTCAAATTGCAATTTTGCCTGATCGAGAGCCGCCTTACCGACAGAACCCGCCTTGACATTCGCATCCGCTCGTTCCAGTTCCCCTTGATAAAAATCCAGAGCGGCCTGAGCTTGCGCTAAAGTGGTCCCATAGCGTTCCGCTTCAATATCGCATAAAGCGTCCCCTTGATTTACCCGACGCCCCACCTCCGCGATGACTAAAACGCGCCCGCCGCCCCCAGCAGTCAGCACCGCATCCTGAGAGCCTCGCAATTCAGCGGGGTAGGAGACCCATTCCTCGAAAGCGCTGGATTTTAAGGTGTCCAACACAACAGAAATAGCCTCGTCGGCAGGAGCCGCGACAACAGCCTTCTTTTCCGATTCGGGTTTGCCTTTGCAGCCATTGAGAATCAACAGGCTCAAAGTAGAGAAAATGGTCAGACGGACGAGGTTCATTTTTCCTCCAGAACAGGGATCAGGTCAAAGCCTTGCACAAGACGCAAATTGGCCAAGGCACGCGTGCGATTGAAACGGGCAGATAATACAGAGAGTTCCGCGCTACGTAGGGCATCTTCTCCAGACAGCACATCCGTTAAACGAGTAGAGCTACCGGGATAGTTGGCGTGAAGAATCGTGACAGCCTCACCCGCAGCCGCTTGGCCCTCTAAAGCCGCCTGCAAAGAAATTTCTGCAGAGGCTCTATCCTGTAAAGCCCCATCGATTTCAATCGCCACTGAACGACGTAATTCCTCCGCCTGGAAACGGAAGACACGAGCATCCGATTTCCATTGTGCGGCCTGGGCGTGATTCGCGGCGTTTTTACCAAGGCCATCAAACAGCGTCCAATTTAGGCTGACACCAACAGACCAATCGCGATGGACCCATTGGCCCAACTGTTCTGCCTCATAGGCAACGAATCCGAATTTACCGGCATAGCCTATGGTCGGATAATAATTGGCACGAAAGATCTGGCTCGTGTTGTCGTAAACATCGGCGGAGACCAACAGAGCCTGTAAATCGGCACGGTTTTTCTCTGCGTTGGCAAGCGCCGCATCACGTGTGGGCACGGGATCCATTTCCAAATTGGGGAAAGCTCCCGTTGAATCCAATGGGGCATCATCATTGTAAGGTCGGCCCAGCAGACGATTCAAATTCTGTCGAGCCGTATTGGCGTCACGCTCGGCTGTTAGGATTTGGGGCTCCAGAGCCTTCAGATTCGCCTTAGCCACCAGCACATCGGATTTCATGCCTTTACCCGCCTGGAAATCACGATCCAATAAGGTATAGGTTTCTTCAGCTCTTTGCAAGGAACGACGCAAAACTCCAACCTTGGCTTTAGCCAAAACAGCCGTACTATAGGCGTCAAGCACGGAAAGCTGCAGGTCTCGCTTAGTCTGTTGCACATTTAGGCGCACCGCCTGGTCCTGCAACTCCGCAGATTTGATCGCCGTACTCAATTTGCCAAACGTATAAATGGGCCCCGAGACCTCCATCCCATAAGTATAGGCGTTACCAGAGGCAAACTCGTAATCATCCAAAGCATCCGCAATGGCATCATGGCTGGAATCCTGATAGGCACTTAAAATGGCCTTCGTTGTCGCCGTGGAATAGGCGGACCCAGCGCGCCCGGCTGTTGCATAGAAATTTACGGTCGGATAAAGAGATCCTCGCTGCTCATTCTCGTAGGCGCGGGATTTCACCAATTTTTCATCTGCGATTTTCGACTGGTTACTGGAAAGCATAGCCTCGGTAACAGCTGTGCGCATATCCAGAATCTGAGCCTGAAGTCCCGAGACGGCAGACATGAGAATCAATAAAGGGAAAAACTGTTTAGCGCACATGAAATCCTCACGGTCACAACAAAACGATTCAAAAATAACAGATCCCCTTTAGAGCGCCTTGGCGAAACAGCGCATCCCCCGACGAAACGCAACATTTTCCCGAGGAATCTTCTGCTTTTTAGAGGAAAAGTCCTTTCTGCTTTTTCTCACGCGGTTTTCTATCTTGAGTTTTGTTGTGAAAAGGGTGGGTTCTGTGTATTACAAACGCATCTCTCTGCTAGTGCTGTGCATTTTTTCCCAATGGACTTTTGCCGCTGGAAACGGCGAGGTTTTTGATGACTTCCTGGTGGAATTCATGGAAAATGCGGAATTCCAGAAAAGTCGGGTCCAGTTTCCCCTCCTGTCGGTCACCATGCAGATGGAAACTGAACAATCTGACACTGCGCATATTGAAAAAGCGCAATGGCGATTCAACGATTTTAAGGCCTTGCGTTCAGGAACCCAAGTCCGCCAATTCGATAATTTTGAGCGCAAAATTCGGGACACCGATGAACGCGTCGTGTCTCTCATCGGAAACGACAACGGAGTTCTTTATTCCTATTTTTTCAAACGAATCCAAGGCCGTTGGTATTTAGTTCGCGTCCTGGATGAGTCGTCCTGAAGGGCACCTCTAAAAATTCCTTTTCTATAAAATCGGCTGTGACATATCGCAATAATTTGTCATTCAAAGTGGCGAAAAGCAGGTATTAGATGGGCCCGTTCCGCTTGCCTTATGGGCCCATATCCACTGTGTGGAATTGGCCACTTTTCGTTCCTGCTCTTGCTTGCTCTCGCTCGATTTTATGGCCGCAAACCAATTTTAGAGGGGTCCTAAAATTTCTCACCGCGTTACCCTAGGGAACTCTTCGCCAATTTAAAACAGCCGCGCCAGGATAACGTGATCTGGGTCAAACCAAGCGGATAATTCGTCACCGATTTTGGGGAGCATGGTTTCCCAATCATCAATGGGAACCAGAGCTGTCAGGTTACGGTTCTGCGCAATTTCCAGAGAAATTAGCACGGATTCCTCGTCCACCACACAACGGTTCAGAACGCCATTAATGTGATTGATGGGCCCGCGGGTGTGGTTAATTTGCTGATCCGGTCGCGTGATGCTCATACAGGTGGCTTTTGTCAGGGTGGTCACCTCAGTTCCAACCTTTAATCCCATATCCCTTACGGTGGATCGAGTCACGCGCGAAGTCACAATCGCCAAGTTGCCGATCATCACATCCACCCAGGCCTGATTCTTGTCGCCCCAAATTCGGCCAACGGTTCCATAAAGTTGGTTACGAGCACTGGTGCGAATGGCCATCCGACGGAAAAAACTCTCTGCGTCTTGAAACTGTTGCATATGAGATGCATTCATAGAATCCAAGAGGACTTTATGCATTTCGCAGATACAATTATAGTGCTCTAACAGCTTCAGTCCCATAGCGGTTAACTTTGAAGTTCCTCCGCTGGCCCCTCCCTGCACGCTTTCCACCAAGGGCTCTTCTGCAGCGTTTTCCATGGCCTCCAGCCAAGACCAAGCGGTTTTGTAGCTGATATTCAAAGTGTTTGCAGCCGCAGACACCGTGCCTAAATTTTTGATTTCATTCAGCAGGGCCATACGACTTTCGTCAAGATAGCCGCGTCCGGCGTGAACTTTAAGGCTGAAAAGGAACTCCGGGGCAATCGCTTCGCTTGTTTCGGTTGTTTCTGGCATTATTTGCATCTCCAATCATTGCTGTTCTTGCAAAACACATGCCGAATAGAAGTCTAAGAAATATCGAACAAAAATCACCACAATCGAGCCAAAACGCACCGAAATGAAAACATCAGGCACAACACCTACAAAAGCGTCGCCTTTCTATACACGAATGGCAAGAAATCACCACTCGTAGGCGGCCTCATTCTTGAGCGTACTGCCGATCCCAGAAACCGCGATAATTGGTGCGCTCTGCGGTCTTACGCATTTTGATCGCCTCTTCAGGGTGGGCGTTGAAAACACCAGAAATCATTTGAGGGATGATATAACCCCATTCCATGCCCTTTTCGCGCATGGGCTCAAATTCTGAGGCAATGATGTCCAAAATAGGTCGCACATCAAACTTCGGATTTTTCAAGAAACCAAGCAAGAGTTCGGTGGTGCAGTTGCCTGCGCCGCGACCAATGCCGTTGATGGTGCAATCCAAATAGTTCACGTTATTAATGATTGCTTGGATGGTGTTGGAAAACGCGAGCTGCTGGTTGTTGTGCCCATGGAAACCGAGTTCCTTGGTCTTGATCCAGCGGCGATACCGCTTGACCAAAGCGTCGATCTGTTCCTGATAGTAATAGCCAAACGTGTCCACCATGTAGACCACGTCGGCCCTAGATTCGCGCTCCGCCTGATCCAGCGCCTCGTCTAGTTCTGGACCGCGGTCACGGCTCGAGGCCATGACGTTAATGGTTGTCTCGTAACCCAGGTCATGGAAATGGTTGACCAAGGCGATGCACTTGTCAATATCCTTGGCATAGCAAGCGACCCGCACCATCTGGTAAGGAGACTCCGCTGCAGATTTGATGGCGTTCATGTCTGCTCGCCCAATGTCCACCATAACAGACATTTTGGGACCGTTTTCCACACCCTCCTTGATGCGCCACAAAAGATCGTCATCACAGAACTTCCAGGGACCGAATTCCTTGTCGGAAAACAAAGCACGGCTATTTTTATAACCGGCTTCCATGTAATCAACCCCCGCCGCTGCCAGAACCTGGTACACTTTACGGACCAATTCAAAAGGGAATTGGTGCTTATTTAACAGGCCACCATCACGGACGGTGCAGTCGAGAACCTTAATTTGCGAACGGTACATGGAGTTCTCCCATTGGAGTGGAAAGGAAGCAGAAATATAGAAAGGGAGAGGAACTGAAAACGAAGCCCCCTTTCAGTCAAAAATCCAGTAAAGATGAAATGATGCCAGCTATATTTCCTTCCATATCCAAGCCTCTTCGCATTTGCCTAGTGGACAGCGTATTGCAGCGAAACTGGAGACGGTGATTGGGCACTATGGCACCAATGTAATTGAGGACAAGCTGTTCAGCGTCTCAAAACTTCGCGTTCGTCGTCTCGTCACCTTAAAAATATGCCCATAAACGGCGCGGAAGGGGTCCCTTTGTGCCTCCATATCTCACCAGAACTGGTTGCACATGGAACCCCACCTTCGCTTGGGAACTCCAAGATAATTCATAACGACTCTAAGCAGGCCTACTAAATTGGAGTGAATCATCATTGTTGTCCGAACGCCAGTGTTTCCGTGGCATCGGAAAAGCATTGGCAACAGTCCTTACAGACATATCGCTAAACGTCTCGTCTCTTGGGGGGGCAGTCAATTCCAGACCTAAAATCGCCTTTTCTCCACCCAAGTTAGCCAGCTTATTTGGTATACTCCAGAGATACAAATGCAATTCAGAGCAGCGTTAGTCGATTCTCAATACAGATATTCACTAGGTGTGCCCTTAACACATTTCCGTTTGACCAGAATCGCACGATCTTCATCCTGGATTTCCGCCCTCTGGTCGTCATGCCGCTTGTTTTTCTGTGGACATGTATATAAAATAAGAGAAATTGATTGGTTCCGCAATCTGGAATCCCTGGATTCGAAGGACAGTGTCCTTCGGAGCCGCAACTGGGGCGAAGTCCTCTGAAGCGGCATCCACCGGCGAGTTGGCAGGGTGGAGCAGGACGCAAAGTATGCGACTTGTTGCCCAAGGATGTCCTTTTGCGGGTCCATGATTCTTTCCTGAAATTAGACCACTGCGAAAGATTTGCCGAATCTTTGGAGCAGTCGTTACGATTCCCGGGTCCATATGGATTCCGATTTTATTGACATTGCTTGCACCGCCAAATCGGGTAAAAATTGTTTTGTCCGAATTGGATAACGCGAGAATCTGTCAAAGCAAAACGTCTCGAGTTTGACAAATTCCAACTTCTGAAGCGCCCTCTCAAAAAATGAGGGATAACAAATCTCCCAGATAACAGAACAATCTGTAAACTTTTTCTCAACAAAACAAACCAATGTCACTTAAAAAAGTGCATTTGCTCTTTGCAAAAACTTAGTTCACCGAAGTTGAGAGCGAAACACGCAAGAAATAAATTCCTCTGGAATTGGGAAAACGTCTAGTTTTATGCCTCGGAGGTATTTTGGATGATCGACATGTTCACCCTGCAGGCGTCTTCGACAAATCCGACGTTGATTTCTGCATTATATACGCTGGTTTTATCGGTGGTCCTCTCGGGGCTCATCGCCTGGGTCTATGAGAGAACCTTCCATGGTCTTTCTTATTCCCGCAATTTTGTGCAGTCCATGGTGTTATCCTCCATTGTTGCCGCAACGGTGATGCAAGCCATTGGTGACAGCATCGCCAGAGGTCTGGGGATGATGGGGGCTTTGGCTATTGTGCGATTCCGCACCAGTTTCAAGGACCCAAAGGACCTGATCTTTATGTTTGCCTCACTCGCTGCTGGTATTGCAAGCGGTGTTTGCGCTTGGGGTGCGGCTCTGGCGGGGACCGTGGCCTTCTGCATCACGGCTGCCCTGCTGTACCGCGCTGATATTGGGCATCATCGCGCGTTTGACGGCCTTTTGCGTTTTAGTATTGGTTCTCCCAACGAGGCCAAAAGCAGCCTTGAGCCCGCATTAGCCAAACACTTGTCCCATTTTGCCCTGATTTCCCTCCGGGAAGTGGGGGGCGGACAGTCTCTGGATTACGCGTATCAAATTAAATTACGCAAGAACCACGACGCGGGAAGCCTTTTAAAAGACCTATCCCTGGTACCCACTCTTTCCGGCTTGCATTTCATGATGCAGGAAGCGACCACGGAGCTCTGAGATGAAATCCCTTTTGATCCGTTTTTTCAAAGCCAAGGCAACCCTGTTTTGGTTGGTTGGAGTGGCAATCCTCGGGCTATTGACTTGGCTCTACCAAGGCGAGACTTCTACCTTTTTCGGGATTGCTGAAGCAACGGAAACGGTCGTCAGTGTAGAAGACGCGGTGGAAATCCTTTCCGTCCACGTAATCCCCGGAAAGGAAGTCCATCCGGGAGACACTCTGGTTCGCCTGCGCCGCCCGGAACTCACGTTGCGCATCTCACAACTCACCCGGGAACTGGATGGCGTAAGTGGTGAAATGCACGTTTCCTCTTCGGAAATCGACAGCAAGGTTGCCGAGGTCCGCGCCAACTGGGAGGCAAAACGAAATAATCTGCAATTCGAGATCAATCGCCTCCTCGATGAACGAAAACGCAATCGGGAGATTACCGCCAGATTGCAGAGTCTTCCGTCCGTTTCCGCCGCCGCCGACAGCAACGACGCAATTTTAATGTCCGTCAAGTCTTTGCAGCACCAAATGGAGGCCGGCGAACGCGCCATGCAGGAACAGATCATCCTATTGCAGGGAAGCCAGGGTTTGCAAAGATCCAAAGGAAAAGCCGAACGCGAGGGTCTGGAAAGCGAGTTGCAACTGCTAAAAACAGAGGAAGCCCGCCTGGTGATTTGCGCCACAGAAGAGGCCGTGGTGGATTCGGTGAATTTCAGGCCCGGAGAAAAGGTATCCCCTTTCTCTCCCATCTTGACGTTATCCGCTCATTCGCCCACCTTGGTGCGGGGCTATATTCACGAAAAGGCTTATAACCGCATCGCCAAAGGGGATTCTGTTTTGGTGATGGGCTCCACGGAGCGAAGCGGGTCTGTGCATGGCCAAGTTGTCGGTGTTGGTTCGCGTATTATTCCGTTCCCAGAACGTCTGCGAAAAATTCCAGACTTGGTTGTTTGGGGCAGAGAAGTGACCGTTAGCATCCCTGCGGAAAATCATTTCTTACTGGGTGAAATGGTGAGTATTCGATCCTTATCCACGGTGACAGCAATCCCCGGGCTCCCATTTTCTGGAGTAAAATGATGCGTCTGTCCCTTCCTCTTGTGGCTTTAGCCATCGTCTCCGGCGCCGCTTCCGAACCAGTGATTCTAGACTGGTCCGCATTGCTTGGCTCTGTGACAGCAGACACAAAATTGCAGGCGACCTCCGACCGGGTAAACCTATTGAAAACAAAACCAGACCCAGGTCTTTGGGATAAGCTGGAATTGCGTTATGAAACGACGGGCGACTTGCGCGAGCACAAAATTGATGCCCGTCTTTCTCCCTACGCCTTTGGGGAACGTACCGCAACACGAAATCTCTGGAACGCCAAGCTCACCTACAATCAGGCGAAACAAGCTCTTGCCTTATCGAAAGCCTTACGAGACCGGTATAAATTGGGGCTCCAATGGATCTACCGGCAAAAGCAACTTGCTTACCATCAAAACCTCTATAAAGTTTATGCAGACCGCATTCAGGTTCATATGACGTTTGCCGGAACAGAACGCTTTGATCCAGAGGATTTGGTGAGTTCTCAGCAAAAACTTGCGGACCTGCAAGGGGAAATCCTATCCGACCAAAATGACATTGCGGAATTGGAACAGGAGTTGCGGACACTGATTCCAGGATGGAGCACCGTGGACCTGGACACCGCAGGATTATTGACCGTGGCAGAATTGCGTCAAAATTTTGAACGTCTACCCAATACCGTAGACAGTCTTTTCCCTGAATACCGGGTGCAACTGGAGCGCTACCGCCAAGCAGAACGCGATGAAAAATTGGACGAGGCTTCCATACGCAATTATGTCAGCTATCTTAACGTTGGATATAAGCTTCCTTTGGATAAGCATTACGGATGGGATGACGACAAAACAGCTCTTGAAGAACTGTCGATCGGTGTTGGCGTCAAAGTTCCTTTTGGAGATGGGGCAAATCTTGAAACTCTAGGCAGTCGCCTAGACGTCATTGACGAGAGAAGCGAGCTCCTGGATTGCCAATGGGATTTGACCCAAGATTTGAATGAACTGCATCGTACAGGAGGATCGCTAGTCCGCCGAATGGCCGTGCAGGACTCTTTTGCTGCCAAGGTGGATGCTGGTGCCTTGTTTACGGATTATGCCGTGCGTGCAGGTTCTGATCCCTTATTACTGCTTAAAGCTAGGGCCACGGGAATACAAACATCCTGGAATTCGGAACAATTGCTTTTTGATGCTTATTTTGTTTATTTGGATTTGTTACAGACATCGGGTGTGCTGGTACGGGATCCTGGAACCAATCACATGAAAAAAGGCGCGCTTCTCCAATGAAGGATGTCACATTTACCAAGCTGGAACGCTTTGAACTCAAGTATCACATGAACATTGATCAATTGGATGTTCTGACGGAGTTCCTGCATCCTTGGTGTGGTCTTGACTCCCATTCTGAACGCAGTCCAGATGGTTTTTATTGGGTAACATCTCTGTATCTGGATTCCCCGCAACTAACCTTCTTCCGCTGGAAGGAGTCCAAAATCGAAAACCGCTTCAACATGCGTATCCGCACTTATGGGCAATTTCCCGACCCCAATGGCCCGCGATTCTTTGAGGTCAAACAAAAAAAAGGGGATGTCGTCACCAAAACACGCGGGACGCTCAAATCAGGAAACGCTCGGGCACTTTGGGACTCTTCAGCAGAAGTTTGTGCACAAGCAGCCCCCAAGGATCGCCGGAATCTGGAAAAATTTTTGCGTCTTGCCATGTCCTATCAAGCGGAACCGCACCTACTTACCCAATACCGCCGTAAAGCATGGTTTGGACTCTACGAAGACTACGCCCGAGTTACCGTGGATGTGGGAATGCGCTGGCGTGAGGAACTCGGCTTCGACTTCTCCGTTGATCCAGCCCAAATG
>DATIQS010000038.1:0-2331 GCA_035470605.1 Fibrobacteraceae bacterium | reverse complement strand
ATTACGCCTGCGTGAAGGCTTGCTCCAGAAGAAAGACCTCTCTAATGGGGTACAGGAACTTCTAGAACAGGTACGAAAGCAATCTCCCTTTGTTGTGGAGGATCGCCCTCTGGAACAAGAACTTCGGGCCCTTTTGCAACTAGTAAGGCTGCGCGCTCTGCCTGTGCCAATGGGTGAGGAAAGGAAATGAACAAGGCTCTCCGTTCTGCAAAAATCACGCTGCGCGTTCCGTTCCATGATGTGGATTCTATGCGTATTTGTTGGCATGGAAACTATTACAAATACTTTGAAATGGCTCGCACGGAGCTGCTGCGTCCCTTAAAAATGGACCTCTCGGACACGCTTTTAGAGGATATCGTTTTGCCGGTGATCCGTAGCCAGTGCAAATACATCTCTCCTTTGCTTTATGATCAAAAGGTTGAGGTGCTGGCACAGATTACGGATGCCGAATATAAATTGTTTGTGAATTATGTTATTAGAGACGAAGCGACCGGTGCCGTTTTGGCCAAGGGCTCCACGGAGCATGTGGCGGTGAACAGCAAAACTGGAGTCACCTGTATGCCGATGCCGCAGGAATTCCTTCGGCGCATTTGTGGAGAAGGATGATGTCCTCTGTGCATCTCCAAAATTTGGGTATTGTCTGCGCCTTAGGTTACGGAGAAGAGGAGGTGCGAAAGGCCCTGCTGCAGGGAACCCCGATCAAAACACAACACCACTTACGCTGCCGGGATTTTGAGACATGGATCGGGGAGGTGGATCGTTCGCGTCTGCCGCAATTGCCTGCGGATTTGGAGGCCTATTCTTGCATCAATCATCGACTCCTCTATGCGGCTTGGTTGCAAATTGCGGAAGCGGCGGTCAATGTCCGACAATCTTGTGGGGCTTGCCGCCTCGGGGTGGTTTTGGGATCCAGTACGTCGGGATTGGACGCCACGGAAGGAGCCTTTTATCAGAAAGCGAAGACCTTGGAAACTCCGGTAGAATATTGCTTTTCTAGGCAGCATGAAATGGGTAGTATGTCCAACCTCCTGGCTCGTTTGGCTGGAGCACAGGGGCCCGCTTATGTCATTTCCACCGCTTGTTCCTCTAGCGCAAAGGCCATGCTATCTGCGCGTTCTCTATTGGATTTGGATTTATGTGACGCAGTGATCTGTGGGGGGGTGGATAGCCTTTGTGATTTGACCTTAAACGGGTTTGACTCCTTGTCTTTGATCTCTCCTGGACGAACGCTTCCCTGTAGCCTCAATCGTAAAGGGTTGAATTTAGGGGAGGGGTGCGCTCTTTTTTTGATGCGCAAAGGTGTTGGTTCTATTTGTTTGACGGGGGGGGGAGAAAGTTCTGATGCACACCATATTTCCTCTCCACACCCTGAAGGACGAGGAGCCGAACGCGCTATTCGAGTTGCTCTGATGGATGCCTCTCTGCATCCAGAGGATATTGATTATGTGAATCTCCATGGCACAGGAACTCAGCAGAACGACCTAGTGGAAATGCGGGCGGTGGCTCGTGTGTTTGGTCAGTGCCCGTGCAGTTCCACAAAACCGATGACCGGTCATGTGTTGGGTGCGGCAGGGGCTCTAGAGGCCGGTTTATGCTGGTTAGTCTTGCACCAAAAGGGACAACAAATCCAGGTCCCGCCTCACCTTTATGACGGAATTCAGGATCCAGAAATTCCTGTCTTAGAATTGTGTTCGCAGGGGCGCAAGGTCGGTGGAAAAGGGCGGATTCGTTTCCTCTCTACGTCTTTTGCCTTTGGTGGTAATAATTGTGCCCTGGTTTTGGAGCGGATGGAGTAGCGATATGAAAGTTTATCTGCATTCAGAGGCCTCATGGCAAACATCCAAACCTGGAGAACGTCCTGCTTGTCTTTTCTTATCGCCGATGTTACGACGACGTTGCAGTATGGTCACCCGTATGGCCCTTGAAGCCGCCTATCAGGCGCTAGAACGTGCCGCCGTCCCCCCCCAGGAAGTCAATGTCCTGCATTTGTCTCGATTGGGTGAAATCACCAGCCTGATGGATTTACTACAAGCCTTGGTGAAGAGGGAGCCGTTATCTCCAGCGACATTTAGCAACTCGGTCCACCACACCCCGATTGGATATTTTTCTATTCAAGCGGGGAATCAAAAAATTGGACGAACGCTCAGTGCAGGGCCGATGACTTGGGTGATGGGCTGTGTCGATGCTTTTGGCTTGTTGCTTGCGCATACAGAACCCTTGTTACTTGTCTATTCCGATGAAAGTTTGCCCCCGGAATTTTCTTGTTCTGGAACAGAAAATTTACCCGTGGGGGCCTGGGCTTTTGTGTTTTCACGGCAGGCCGTTGGAGCC
>DATIQS010000037.1:0-2218 GCA_035470605.1 Fibrobacteraceae bacterium | reverse complement strand
GTCCGAACCATTGCCACTGTTATACCATCCGCTGGTGCTCTTCAAAAAATACCCCGCCGTGTCGGAACCGCCCAGGTAGGTGGCCAGGGTGTTCCACTCCGTGTTGGTGGGCACATGCCAACCCGAGGGGCAAAGCCCCTGGTGGTCCACCGTGTCACTGGAGCCCCAGGTCGTCGTCAGGTAGCCCCCCTCGTCAATGCCCATGGCGTCCGTCCAGTTGTAGAACCTGCCGTAGGTGTCACAGGTGGTGGAATCCGAATGGTCCGTGGTGTCTGTGCCTCCCACCCCGTAGCACCAACCCTTGGTGTACGTGCGAACGCCACCAGTTCCTCCCGAATAGTTCAGATTCTCCGCCATCCACGTCTGGGTGCCGATCACCACGGTGTTGTAAGTTTGCCCGTCGCGGGAGTCAGTCAGCGTGCCATAGGAAATCGCACTGGTCACCGATGAGGAGGATGCGGTGACGGACGACGATTCCGCGTTTGATGAGGAAGACGCCACGACAGAGGAGGAGACCGAAACCGATGAGGAGGATGCGGTGACGGACGACGATACCGCATTTGATGAGGAAGACGCCACGACAGAGGAGGAGACCGAAACCGATGAGGAGGATGCGGTGACGGACGAGAAAATTTCGCTTCCCCACCGTTCATCCGGGGACTGCAAACCGCCGATGTCCGTACAGGAAATCAATACCGCGCCGATGGACAACACCATCAGGGACATTTGGAAACATTTCGTATTCAGATGCTGGTTCATGGCAACGCCTCAATCTGGCAACAGGAAAAGAACAACTCCGGTCACAACGGCAACTGTTGCGATTCCGTAGGAAACATTCCGATAGGTATAAAAGTCGTGCATGTTGTCCCACGCGACCTCTCCCGTGGACTTGTCCAGCGCCGCCTCGTAGTCGTCCTTGTATCCTTTCACCTTGGTGTCAAATAAATACCCGGCACCACCGCTCACGGCGCCAAGCCCCAACAATGCGTAGGCGATTTTTCGCTTCAAGGGTGTCTTGATTTTCTCCAGCGAAATGGACTTGGACAAATCTTGGGTCACGTCCAGCAGTTCCTCATGGGGCTTGTATCCCGATCTGGACACCGTCAATTGCAACGGTCCTTTGGGCACATATCGATAACCCGTCCATTCTGGAAAAGAGTCTTCGCCCAACACCACCTGCGCGTTGCTAGGAGCAATATCCATGCTCAATTTGGGACTGCCGATCAATGTCGTGTCCACCGTGGTCATCTCATTAGCCTTCACCGCCACAGGAATGCGCAACGGCAGGTATTCCTTGGAGGTCAGAACAAGATCATGTTTTCCCACATACACATCGTCGGTTAACGTTGGTGAACTTCCAAGCTTAGTGCCATCAAGATACACCTTCATTCCAGGCGGATTGGTGATGACTTTGAGCTTGCCGGTCAGCGCCGACAGCGGGATTTTGATTTTGACCAGGCCATCGGGAGGCACCAGGGTGTCCTGTTCCCCCGCCGTGTTGCCCAGCGAGACCCGAATCCGGTGCGGGCCTGCGGCGATCTTGTTGAGCATCAGTGGCGTGGAGCCCTGCACAGGCTGTCCGTCCAGAAGTACGGTTGCACCCGGTTGAGCCGTGGCGATGAACAGGTCGCCCGTCTTGCCCGCATAGGGGTCCACGGGCTGCGGAGCGACAGTGTCTTGCGCAGACAGTTTCTGCGCAATCTCTGGAATGGTCTGGGACAACACCTCGGAGATATCGCCCTTGTGTTCGGCATTGACTGCGGAAAGCACCTCTCCGGTTCCCACGTCCAGCATCCTTGCGCTGACAGTGTATGTGCTCCCGCCCAGCAACCCAATGGTGCCGACCACCATGCGGTCCACGCTCAGCAACTGCCCCACCTTCACCTGACATTCGCTGGTGTTGCAGGCTCCCGACTCCTGAAAGGACTGTTCCTTCAGGATCGCCTCCATCTGGCTACGTTCCATCACACGGAAAACCCCAGTGTTCATGAGCTCGCCACGCAGGCGGTCTGTGAGAATGTTCACATCGCTGAAAGGAACCCCGTTCGCCTCAAAATCACCCACGGCGATATTCAAACGGGAATCCTGCGCCCACAGGCCCGCCATCCCCAACAAGCAAGCCCAAATGGCATGTCGCAACATCAGATGTGTCTCCTTGGTTCAAAGCATCAAAATTCTCTGTTGCGAAAGATAAATTCCGCACAGCCCATCGGCAAAA
>DATIQS010000036.1:0-2934 GCA_035470605.1 Fibrobacteraceae bacterium | reverse complement strand
GATGGATTGCGATTCCGATCTGGCTCAAGTCTGGTACGACCAGTCGGACTGCAGTTGGGCTCCGGTGCTCAGCTGGGTCGATTCTTCCGGTTATACCCTGGCGCAAGTCACACAAAAGGAACTCAATCGACTCACTTGTCTGGGAATATTGGGCATAGACTCTACCATCCAAGCCCTGATCATGGATAACCTCGGCGGCTTCATGACCTACTATGGAGGGGACTCCATTGAAAGCACTTTGGATTCCAATATCTATGGACAGGGACAACTATTGGGTAACTATTTCTTCGCCGACACAGGGATCACTCAATTGCCGGACAGCCTCGCGACACGATGCCCTGGGGAGTGAGAATGAAAGCCTGAATGTTCGAAGCACGAAAGAAAAACCTTTGGGGAAAAAACGGTTCCCTGTCATTGCCGAGCAAGCGGCAATCAGTGGCTCTGATACCAACCGATAAGGCCTGGTGCTAGGTTCACATTAATTTGTTTGATTTCCGTAAAGGCATCAAAGCCATAAGTGCCCAATTCTCGTCCAATGCCACTTTGTTTGTAGCCACCCCAAGGAGCTTCGTTGTAGGTAGGGTGATAGCAATTGATCCAGGTGATTCCCGCACGGAGTTTGCGAATCACCCTCAGAGCCCGGGCACCATCTTGCGAGAAAACGCCTCCCGCCAGACCATAAGGAGAATCGTTGGCCAGTCTCACCGCCTCAGCCTCATTGGAGAAACGAAGGACGGACAACACGGGCCCAAAAATTTCTTCACGCACAATTCGCATCTCTGGACGGCACTCCGTAAAAATCGTGGGCTGCACATAAAATCCAGAAGCAAGAGCGGAACTTCTTATTCGGGAGCCGCCGCACAATAAACGCGCCCCTTCCTGCACACCGATGTCGATATAAGCTAGCACACGGCACATGTGCTCTTCCGTAATCAAGGGGCCCATCTCCGAGGCCGGATCGTCGCCAGGTCCTACGACGATCTGAGAGGCACGTTCCGCCAAGCGTTCCACAAAGCGGTCGTGAATGGAATCTTCCAACAGTAGTCGCGAACCAGCGGAACAGACCTGGCCCTGGTTGGCGAAAATGGCGAAGAGCGCCCAGTCCACTGCCGTTTCCAAATCGGCATCCGCAAATACGATACAAGGAGATTTCCCCCCCAATTCCAGAGAGAGTTTTTTGATGTTGCCCGCTGCAGCCTTCATCACCAAACGTCCTGTGTCCGTCCCTCCAGTGAAGGCAATTTTATCCACATTAGAATGTTCTGCAATCCGCGCCCCAACGGTTTCCCCGGCCCCCAGAACCAAATTGATCACTCCTACAGGAAAATCCAGTGGTTCCATCAATTCAAAGAGACGAATAGTAGTCAAGGGTGTCGCTTCCGCGGGTTTAAAGACAACACAATTGCCTGCCGCCAAGGCCGGCGCCAGCTTCCAAACCGCCATGAGCAACGGATAATTCCACGGTACGATTAAACCACATACGCCAACGGGCTCACGCACCACCATCGCCTGCATTGGATCCGGTACATCGTAAGTTTGTCCGTGCGGTTTCGTAGCCAAGCCTGCATAATAACGAAAACAATTCGCCGCATCAGCCACGTCAGCCACGCTTTCCCGCAAAGGCTTCCCATTGTTCGCTGTTTCTAATTTCGCCAACTCCTCCGCATGGGCATCCAACGCGTCAGCAAGACGGAATAACCGGGAGGCTCGTTGCAAAGCCGGCATGGAACCCCAAGGACCCTCGTCAAAAGCCTTGCGCGCAGCATCGACAGCCGTATCAACATCGACAGAACCGCCCTCTGCGACTTCGCAAATTCCCTGACCTGTGGCAGGATTCAAAATTGTCCGGGCCTTGGATTCTGCTCCCTGCGTCCAAACGCCATTGATGAACATCTTTAGGATTTCGGCCATAGTTCCTCTCTTTTCAAGGGGTTGCGAAGGCTTCTCGATAAATTCTCCCCGCATCGACGCGGGTGATTTCCCGTGGATTCACAGACAAAAGGCGGGTCACGGACATGACATCATTCGCCATTCCCTCCAAAGCGTCGGCAGGAATACCTGCTTCACATAAATTCTGTGGTAAGGGCAGTGTGGCTCGCAACGCCTCAACAGACGCGATAAAATCGGAGCCTCCGTCAAAAACCCGCGCCAGCAAAGCAAATCGTTTCTGCGCCACAACTTGGTTATGACGCATAATGGCACCAAACATCAAGCTATTTGCTAGACCATGTGCCACATGAAATCGTCCACCCAAGGGATAAGCAAAGGCATGAATGGCCGTAACACTGGAATTATTGAACGCTAGTCCAGCCAGTAAGCTTGCCTGCAACATTTGTTGACGGGATTCCAAATTGTGCGGATTTCGCATCACCAAGGGAAGGTTCTGTGCAATCAGGGGAAGTGCCGCCAAAGCCATCGCATCACTATAAGCATTCTGTCTACGAGAGATGAACGCTTCTGAGGCATGGCAAAGCGCATCCATTCCTGTCGCTGCAGTAATATGCGACGGAAGGTCCAAAGTCAGTTCAGCCAAAAGCCCCGCCAGTCCAGGCACAATCCGGTTAGAAACAACAGCCTTCTTGATTCCCGCTTCTGGGTCCGTGAGGATGGAGACATTCGTCACCTCACTCCCCGTACCTGCCGTTGTGGGGAATACGGCCAAGGGGGCAATGGGCAAAGCCACCTGATCCACACCGATCAATTTCCCAACAGGAACCGCGTTGGTAAGCCGAGCCGCCACGACCTTGGAGGTATCCAAAGGGCTCCCCCCTCCGATGCCCACCACCGCCTGAGCGCCGAACTCCAAGGCAAATAAAGCCGCCATATCAGTCTGTTCTATCGTTGGATCAGCCAAGGTTTTGTCGTAAATGGCGACCTCGCGTCCATTGCAGGAGGCACTGGATTCAATCAGCGGAAAGCCTGACAACTTTCGAA
>DATIQS010000035.1:0-4860 GCA_035470605.1 Fibrobacteraceae bacterium | reverse complement strand
ATATGTTAACAGCCTTTATCGGGGCGATCGCGGCTTTGCTTTCCCTGTCTCCTGTACAGAATCGGTTCATCCATCAGCAGTTGTGATTTACAATGACCATCAACTCAGAAAAAAAGGATAGAAGCGCAGTCCGATGCGGCTCTCCCAAAGCCTGGATTTTGGCGGCACGACCCAAAACCCTCACAGGGGCTGCGATTCCCGTAATCCTCGGATCTGCGCTGGCTTATTCCGATGGCAAATTCGGCTGGCGACCGGCCCTGACTTGTCTTCTCTTCGCTCTCCTGATGCAAATCGCAGCAAACTTCATCAACGATTTGTTCGACTTTCTCAAAGGATCGGATCGAGCGGACCGATTGGGCCCCCAAAGGGCCTGCGCGCAAGGATGGATCACACCAAAAGCGATGAAGAAGGGCATTGCGATCATTGTGATTACGGCGTGCCTAGCGGGGCTAACACTGATTCTCTACGGAGGCTGGCCGCTAATCTTTATTGGAATCGGATGTGTCCTATTTGCTTTTCTCTATACAGCGGGTCCCTATCCGCTTTCCTATCATGGCTGGGGCGATGTTCTTGTTCTCGCTTTTTTTGGCTTCGTTCCGGTGGGGGGAACCTATTACGTGCAAGCGTTATCCTATACACCCAAAGTTGCAGCAGCCTCACTGGCTTGCGGATTAGTCATTGATACACTCCTAGTTGTGAACAATTTCCGTGATCGGTTTACCGATGCGCGAGATGGCAAGAAAACGCTCATTGTACGATTGGGGGATCGATTCGGAAAATTCTTCTATCTCGGACTAGGGATCGCCGCTATCGCCGTATGCCTCACCTTCGCCGTTTCTGGAATGCGGACAGCAGCCGCTCTTCCTCTTCTATACCTAATCCCGCATATTGCTACCTGGAAAGAAATGGTGAGAATCAACGAGGGAAAAAAATTGAATTTCATTCTGGGGGAGACCTCAAGGAACATGTTTCTGTTTTGCCTCCTTTTTAGTCTGGGACTCGTTCTGTCGTAAGGGCGATTTCATTAAGAAGCCCCCCGACCGAGATTAAAAGAATGGGTTGACTTGTTTAGTGCTCATATGTATATTCCTTCACATGACCAAATCCGAAATACAGTCTTGCGGTCTGGGGAATGCCGGGATAGAGGTCTTCGCCGATAAGGTATTAAAAACATCAGGAATCCCCTTAACCGGCCTTCAATCCTTGATTCAGCTTGTCAAAAAATTTGGGGGGAATGTTCATTTTTCTGATGAGCCGGACTGTGACTCGATTACTGTCGATGGCAAAAACAGTTTCACGATCCTATTGTCCAAGGACGCGACTCCAGAACGGCAGTCCTTTTCTTTGGCCCACGAATTAGGGCATTATTTTCTGCATTCCCAACAAGGTTCAGTGCCCCTTCAGGCTTTCCGCTTTGGTACGCACAAAACGGAACAAGAGGCAAATCGTTTCGCAGCAGCCCTATTGATGCCTAAGGCATCCTTTGAAAAAAAATGGCACGCCCTCTCCACTGCTGATAATCTCAAGCCTGCTTGTTTAAGCATCGACTTCAACGTTTCGCTGGCTGCGGCGGAAAACCGAGCAAAATCGTTAGGCTTGTTGAATGCAAATTGACCAGAGGCTTATCGGGGAGTTGCCTTTTGTTCGACTTTTTCTCAGCGTAGACGTAGTTGGTTCCACCGCTCTAAAATATCAGGATTCCAATTTAAAGTCCCCTATTGAGTCATGGGTGCGGAAGATTCAAGAGTTTTATGAAAAATTCGTCCAAGAGTTGAACGTCTATTACGCTTCAAAAAGGATAAAGCCCCCTGACCTTTGGAAATATTTGGGAGATGAGCTGATATTTGAGGTAAAACTCAATAGCTGGACTGAAGCGAGAAAACATCTTTTAGCATTCAAGGAAACAGTCATCAAGCGGAGTACAGCGGAGCTTCCCTTGAAAGCAACGGCCTGGGCTGCCGGTTTTCCTGTCCGCAATGCTCTTTACCAGAATTCCCAAAACGCTCTGACTGATTACATCGGCCCTGAAATGGACAAGGGCTTCCGAATCTCCCAATACGCCTCACCGTACCGCTTTGTCATCGCGGCGGATTTGGCCTATGGCTTATTATCTCATCGATCTTTTCTGAATCAGCGATGGCATTACCATGGTCGTTTCCCGTTAAATGGGGTCCGGGAAATTAGTGGCTATCCGATTATCAGTCTGGAACTCCAACCCGACCCTATTTCCGATGCGGAAGAGACATTGCTGGGGGAGGCTGTTACCGGTAAAAAAATCCGTACTTTCCTTCAGCAGTTTGTAAAAGAAGCACAGTCTACCATAGAGCTGGCGATTATTGACGATCCCTCTGACCATCCAGACCCTAAGTACGAGGAACAATTCAACAAAGCGATGGTCGCTTACCGAGACCGCGCCTCCCAGGATGCAGGAGAATCGGAAACACCCAATTTGTCAATTCCGGATCCAATGTTATCTCCTCGTTGAGACCTTCCTTTCCTGAAGGGATAAACATCACGGCTTCGCCCTAGAATACTAGCCGGATTCAGCCAAGTTCGCGGGAGGCTTGCACAGCGGCGATGGTGCCGTCTGCCACTGCCACAGTGATCTGGCGGATGGGTTTGGCGGCCAGGTCCCCTGCGGCAAACACGTCAGGGATGCTGGTGTGCATCAGGGCGTCCGTCTTGACATAACCCCAGTTGTCGAGCTCCAGGCCTGCAGGCACTGGGTCGAGATTGGGCTTCATGCCGACAAATACGAACACGCCATCGGTCTCCAGAGTCTTGTGCTCCTTGGATTTCAGATCCTCCACCTCGACCTGCATACCCGTGTCGGTCTTGCGGAAGGCGCGGGGCTCGTGGCTCAGCAAGAATTCGATTTTGGGATTGGCGCGGGCGTGCTCCTGGGCGAGTTTGTTGGCCTGTAGCTTATCGAATTGGTGCACGATGCGCACCCGCCGGGCAAACTGGGTGATGAACAGGGACTCCTCGATGGCGGAGTTGCCGCCACCGACGACCACCACGTCCTTGCCTTCGAAATACTTGGCGTCGCAGGTCGCGCAATAGGACACGCCCTGACCCTTGTATTCCTTTTCTCCGGCGATGCCCAAGGGCCGCGGGCTTGAGCCCATGGCGAGAATCACCTTCTTGGCATGGATGGTTTCCAGGCCGTCCACCACGACGGTCTTCGCCTGCAGATCCAGACCAGTCACGTCCACCGCGGCACGAAAATCCGCACCCGCCACACGCGCCTGCGCGCCCATGAAGTCGCCGAGCTCCATGCCGGAAAGCGGCTTGGGGAATCCCGGAAAATTGGATACAAGATGCGTCGTGGTCACCTGGCCGCCGTGCATGGCGTTCAGATCTACCACGATGGTCTTCTTCTTGGCCTGGGCCGCATAGATCGCCGCCGTCAACCCGGCCGGACCACCGCCAATAATCAAAACATCGCATTCCGTGCGGAAGGGCTTGTCCTGGGCGTGGATGCTCGCGACCGCTTCGGCTCCAGCCAGGGCGTCCAAATTGCGCACCAAGTCGCTGCGCTTGATGGCGCCCGTCAGCATATCACCAACCTTGGCGCCATTCTCATAGAAAAGCACCGTGGGCGAGGAACGCACACCCAGACTGGTGGCCAGCTCGCGGTTCTTCTGCCGGAAGATCTTGAAGAACTTGACTTCGCCGCCATACAAGGCCTCCATGGCCTCGAACTTGGGGGCGAGCGCCGCGCAGGGAGCGCATTCGTCCGAATAAAAGTCCAAGGCGACCTTGCCGCCCTGAAGCACCTGGGACTCAAACTGGTCCGCGTCGATATGGGGAATTTTTTCTGACATGGTTTACTCCTGAACAAGTTCTGTCTGATTGTACAAAGCAACGCCCAGGGAGAGCAACTCCCGGACCGGACGGCAATCTGGGCTGAGCACGCTACCATGCTGGTTCTTGGCCACCGAGGCGCACCCCCCGCCACAGGCAAGGCGCACGGCGCAATCCTTGCACTCGGCCACGGAACAAACGTCGCGGTCCTGCCAATCGGCGACCACATCGGCTTTCTCTTCCTGCTTGGGCCAAAAGGTTCCCAGCTCCTCGCCGGGTTTTCCCACCGTGGCGGTGCAGGAATAGACGCGGCCCGAGCCATCCAGGGCCCATTCGGTTTTGGCGCCAGTGCAGGAATCGAACAGGGGTTCCGGCAACTGTCCGTTCTCAAAAAGAAAACGCGAAATGGAAAAAGCGGGCCGATGGAACTCCAGGACCTCGGGATGTTCCTGGATCAGTTGAAAAAGCTCTTGATGCAGTTCGAGCCGGGAATACAGCTTGCTCCGCCCGGTCTGGCAGGAATGCAACTCGTAATTGCGGCCCAGCTGAGTTTTAAAATGCGGGTTGGACGTCCAACCTTTTTCCATGGCAAAACGGGCGAGCTCGGGAAGCGAGGGCAGATTTTCCCGATCCACCACCATGCGCAAATTGACGGTGATGCCTTGCGCCAGCGTGGCGTCGATGCCTTCCACAATGCGGTCAAAGGAGGAACCGCCGCCCTTGAGCCTACGGCGTTGATCGTGGAGTTCCCGAGGACCATCTAGAGTCACCTGAATCTCACGGACACGGGCCTGGGAAAGAATATCCAGAGACTCCGCCAGATTATAGCCGTTGGTCACCACGGCAATGTCCACCTTATGTGCGGCGCATTGACGCACAAATTTCAGCAAAAAATTCCGGTGTGCCGATCCCGGCAATAAAGGTTCTCCGCCAAACAGGGTCACGTACTTGCGGCGGCCCGCCAGCTTTGTGTCCATCCAGGAAAAAAAGGAATCCACCAGAGAATCAGACGGCAAAGGCAACTTTTCCGCATAGCTCTCCTGGTAGCAATAG
>DATIQS010000034.1:0-5311 GCA_035470605.1 Fibrobacteraceae bacterium | reverse complement strand
CCGCGGGTACGGAATACTGCATCATCCGAGTGACCGATAATGATGGAGAGATCGCCCTGGATACTACCATTGTGACCGTCATTGCAGACAAACCTTACGTCCATGTACTTAAGGACAGTACCACGGTAACCATCCGCGACTCGCTTAAGGTCAATGCTCAGGTAATAGACACGCTAGGTTCTATTACCAAAATCGAATGGAGTTGTGGGCTTCCCGGATACGCCGGAGTCAGTGGCTGGGTTACGGTCTCCACTCCAGACACCGTATTCTTTGCCCCTTCCAGCGCAGCGTCTACCTATTACTGCATTGTTCGCGGCACAGATGATGATGAGCAAAGTGCCACGGATACCATCCGTTACCGCGTGTTGTTGGATGCTCCACGCGTGACCGTTCTGGATGATAGTATTGACGCCGCCATCGGCAGTTCTGTTTCGTTGGATGCCATTGCCTACGACAGTCTTGGCGCCATCATTCGCTACGAATGGAGCTGTGGCAGCGCAGGAGCTGGTGGCGTCACTGGCTGGACCACCTACTCCTCCCCAGAGGTCACGGTCACCATGCCAACCAGCGGCAACAGCAATTACCTCTGTGTCATCCGGGTCATGGATGACGACAGCCTAACCGCCAGGGATACAACCCACATCAACATCGAACAGGATACTCTACTGGTGACCGTGGAGAAAGAAGTCATCTCCGCACGAGCGGGCGAAAACTTCTCTCTGGATTGTTCCGCATCCAGCAAACTCTCTTCCATCCTCGGATACCGATGGAGCTGTGGCACGGCATCCACGCTAGGAACAACCTGGGATCCCTCATCCGGCTGGTATCAATATTGTGGGGTTTCGGAGACAGCCCCCTCGAGTGGAACCACGGATTACCTCTGCGTTGCACAAGTCTCTGACACCAACGGATTAACAGCCACAGATACGGCATACATTTTGGTGGTGGAGGCTCCAGAAGCCATCATTACGCGCAGCGATTCCACCTTGGCGATTTGGAGCCAGGACATCGATATTCCCGACTCCAATCGTTACTGGAGCACTGCGTTCAATGGGGCCTCCTCCATCACCGGTTCTCCATTGGGGAATAGCGAAAACAGACAATTTTGGTGGAATTTCAGCCACTACAATCCAGAGTCTTGGTATCTGGGGCCGGAGGATGGAACACTAGACATCACGTATAGCGGTTTTGACGAGGCTCTAGAGCGCCCCAGTTCCGCAACAGCAGTGACCGTTTCTTTGGATTTTCGGGATTCTACCCTCACCGGAGAATCAGATTCGACGTTTATTCAAGATTTCTTGATCCGCCACAAAGACATGACATCCACAACAATTACATTCAAACGATTTTGGCAGAATCTGGGTTCGGATACCGTAATCCAAACTGGAGCGCACGCCAGTGTCGCCGTGGTCGCCAGCAACGATGGGCCCTTCGTTGCATTCCGAGATTCCAGTACTGGTTACGGCTACGTGATGTCTTATTCTGGAAGCAGCTGGAGTATCATCGGCGGCGGAGCCTTTAGTGGGACCTCCACCGCAGACAGCGTCCGCATAGCCCGAAGCACCTCCACCGGAGCGATTTACGTGGCCTATTTTAACTCGGGAAGTGGCATTACTGTTAAAGAATGGACCTCGGATGCAAATGCCTGGACCACTGTTGGTGGTGGAACGATTTCGATCAGCGGCACGCTCAAAGACCTAGCCATTGCCGCCAAAGGAACTCAGGTAGCAGTCGCTTGGCTTGCTGGTTCGTCCTCATATAAAGGTTATGTGCAAACCGCTAGTGAAAGCGGCAACTGGGGTTGGGGGGGAACGTCTGGCTCCACTGGAGCGGCCACGAATTCAGAAAGTGCTTTGGAGATCCGTTTGGTATATAACCCAAGTACAAGCGCAGACACCTTAGCGATTGGCTATATCAATGCCTCCTATGCAGCTAAATTACGATATGCCTATGGAACCAACTTAACCTCCTGGGGTAGCAGTACGATCACCTCCGGGACAGCCGCCGCCACGGCAGATATGCTTTCCATGGCCTATGGCAGCAACGGGCGCCTCTGGTTCGCATTTAATAACCGAACCAGCACTGGCCTACGCGTACGCTACTGGTCTGCAGGTTCCGTTACAGACCCGTTGGGAGATAACATCGGTCAGCATCAAATCGGACGCGCTACCAGTATTGCGGTGGACAGTAACAATTACCCCGTAGTCGCCTACGATGACAACTACTTCAATCCAAACATCAGCGTTTGGCACTACGATGGCTCTAATTGGTTGCTCCTTGGAGAAAACTTACTCCCCTACTTCAAAGCCCTGTTCTACTCCGAACAAGGCTATTACCTACGTGCCACATTCCCCAGTTTGGCCATTTCCCCTGCGGGAACGATCTATCTAGGGATGAACGCCATGGATAGTCGCAGCTCGGGGACCAACAACGGCCCGATTGTTATGGAATTTGCCCCCTAATAAAATCACTCGCACAAGTGCCCAGAGCGCGCGCAATCGTAACTGAAATGGGCCACTTTTTGAGAAGAACCTACAGATTGAATTCCTTAATCTTCCGATACAAGGTTGCCTCTCCGATTCCCAAGATTTCAGCGGCCTGCCTTCGATTCCCATGAGTAAATTCCAAGGCTCGTTGCATGGCCTGATGTTCCAGTTCGCGAATCGTAAGTAAAGGAAATGCTTGGGAAGAAGGCGCTTCTGTGACACGCCCCAAAACAGGCAACGACGCTCCTCCACGCCACACTTCCTCTGGGAGCTGTTCTACATCCAAATATTCAGTATCCTGTGGAGCCAAAGCCAAAGCATGATGCACTGCATTTTCTAACTGGCGTACATTTCCTGGCCAATCATATGCGACCAAGGCATCCAATGCCGCGTGGGTCAAATCATGTCGACCATATTCTGGTGCATATTTATTCAAGAAATGTGAAGCTAACAATTCAATATCCTCACGCCGTTCACGTAAGGAGGGCAAACGGAGTTGGACGATACTCAGGCGATAATAAAGATCCTCTCGGAAGCGGCCAGCCTTGACCTCTGCCAACAGATCACGATTTGTGGCCGCCACTACCCGCGCGCCCAAAGGACGGTAAAACGTAGATCCCAAAGGACGGACTTGACGCTCCTGCAAGACACGGAGAAGTTTTGCTTGTAAGTCCAGAGGCAACTCTCCCACCTCGTCAAAAAACACCGTTCCCTTGCCAGCAGAGATCAACAAACCTTCCCGCTTCTGATCTGCACCTGTATAGGCGCCTCGTTCATGGCCAAATAATTCACTTTCGATGGTATGACCATGAATTGCTGCGCAATCTACCACCATAAAAGGAAACTGCGCCCGTTCGCTTACATCGTGGAGGGAACGAGCCACCAATTCCTTGCCTGTACCCGATTCTCCGTGAATGAGCACCGTGGAGGAACTGTTTGCCAGTCGCTCAACGGAGGTCAACGCGTTTTGAATTGCAATCGAATTTCCAACAAGACGGCGCTGTGCACTTTCACGCAACTGCTTTCTAAGTTCCTCATTCCGTTGGTGAAGGTCCTGACGTTCCAAAATATTTTGAACCCGACGGCGAAACAATTCCGGCTCAATCGGTTTCTCAATATAATCCGCCGCCCCGAGTTTCATCGCCTCTACAGCCTTCTGGATTTCAGTATTCGCACTACAAACAATTATGGGAACCCCAGAAAGCAGGTGTTCGTCTGCAGCGCGCCGAAGTAATTCAATGCCGTCCATTCGGGGCATCATCAAATCCAAAATGATCAAATCAGGACGCAAGCCCCCTTGAAGTTTAACTAGGGCATCAGCTCCATCTGAAGATTCAGTGAATTGAGAACAAAGATTGGAAAGAAGACGGGACAGGGCCTTACGATTCCCTGTCTCATCATCGACCAGCATGACGTGTCGCATGATTGTCATTTCGTTCTGCGGACTCCGACTGTTTGTGTTTCATCTTCTTTAATGGTAACACTTTCATATCGAACAAAGAGACTATAATTTGCGACATAGGCACCCGTACCGACGAAACGGCCTCTAGAGTCTTTGAAGTTCCAATCAATGAAAAGTTTTTTATCCGTTGTTAAACAATTCCCCCCAAAAGCTTGATGCGTACACGGTACAAGCATAACCGTATCGGTAACATATTGTCCTGCATTGTCGAAGTAATAAGTGGATATCGCAATGGTAATATCAGAGGGATCAATGGAATCAGCATCAACACCGGACTGCTCCACCAATTGAGGCAAGAAACGCTGTCCCAGTTCGATCAGCTGTCCAACCTTACCCGCTTCGCGCAAATCACTTGTGCGCGTGTCCGATTCCAGCCACTGCACAGAAATGGCCCCCAATTTCGATAAACTATCCATCTTGCTGGGGTCCAGCGTTCCCATATTGGTCATCTGCACCAACTGATTCAAACCGCCCTCCACCAAGGTTCCCTTGGTATCTCGCAAAGGACTATTGCCAAGGAGATCCACCACCATAGTCCCCTCAGTAAGGCCTCCACGCTCCAGCACATAATCGCCAGGAATCACGGGATCGGAGGCCGCATGCCAAACAACAGCATCCACCGAAAGGCCATCGTCCGCCCAAATCAGATTCAAAGGACGAAGGACTAGCGTATCACCACCATGCGAGTATTGGAAGATGTCACTTCGGGTGATATTGGCGTAATCCACCTTCTCACTAAACGTTAGATGCAGAGTATCCCCCTCCTCCGAATAGGTGAGATTAGCGGAAGTAATAACAGGAGCCATTTTGTCCTGAATAGCAAACGTCCGATGCTCCACGAAGTAAGAGTCAAATACGGGATATTCCACATAAAGTTCAGCATCCGATAATCCTGCTGGAAGGCTTGTCAACCCAGTTTTCAACTGTACTGTACTCTTGACGACCCAGCTCACATACGTAGAATCATTCGGGTCAATGATTAAATCCGCAGGATCGGGTTGCAACTGGATAGACAGGTTCCGATAACTATACCAGGGAATTGTGAAATTCATCATGGCCACATCTGCAGCAGAAATACTAGAAGCAAAGTGGAAGACAACGCTATCCATAATTCCATCCCCATTCGCATCGTAATACCCAGTTCCATCCGTTAACAAAGCTGGCAATCGAGTAATCACATCTACATGGACCTTGCGAAGATATTCCTCTTCCACGATATAGGGCAAATTGTCGAACGAGACGAGTTCATGCAGTTGTACGGAATCTGTATCGGAAAAACAGCCATAGGTATCGGACTCATAAATCACCAGGCGCTTGGCTGGCTGGCGCACCTTATCCACATCTATCTCGTTGTCGTTCAAGC
>DATIQS010000033.1:0-8502 GCA_035470605.1 Fibrobacteraceae bacterium | reverse complement strand
TACGCGAAGTAGTCAGACCCTACGATGAAAGCCCTATTTCCACACTCCGGTTCGTTTTCTCTGCGCTGTGGCACATCAGACGTGTCTCTTTATTGGATGCAGAATGAGGGAGGCCTCTCTTCTGATTTCGATCTGACGATTCTCAATCCGGTGGAGCAGGAACGCCTACGGAGTTACACACATTTCCCCGCAAAGGCAGCGTTTCTAGGAAACCGCATTTGGATCCGCCAAGTCCTGGGAGAGCACCTGGGATTGGCTCCCGCCGAGGTCCCTTTATCCGCCGATCCACACGGTCGGCCCTTGCTCGAAACGGGCCCTTGGCGTTTAAGCTGGACCCACAGTCGTAACGCAATTGTTCTTGCACTCGTGAGGGATGCACAAGTCGGAGTGGATTTAGAATTTCATCGTCCACGCCAATTTTTGGAACTGGCTACGCGATTTTTCCACGCGGCAGAACTCCAGCACTTGGACATGATCTCATTTTATCGCCTCTGGACTCGCAAAGAAGCCCTATTTAAATGTGTCGGAGGCTCATTGTTGGAGGTGTTAGCCTGCGATGTCCGACAGGATTTCCACAACGGGGCTCGATTATTGGAGTTACGCCCACCGGTTTCTGGAGCAGCGTCCCTCAGCCTGGCTCTCCGCTTTGATTCAGATTCTGGTTAAAGTTCTCCGCCAAGTTAGCCGATATATTGCAACGTGGATGTTCTCTTCCCGGAATGTCCACCGGTTTCCGGGAATTTTTCAAATTCACTGGAAGCTGTGATCAAGATTGACTCTCCGATCACAAGGGTGAATAGCCGCGGTTATTCACCTTTGCTTTTTTCTAATTTCCCAAGATGGATAAAGCGGTTTTCGCAGGCTCTTTCGACCCCTTCACCTTGGGACATCTGGATTTAGTTCAACGGGCAGCACCTTGGTTCTCGGAACTGATTGTTCTCGTTGCGTGCAATCCTGACAAAAAAGGGCTTTTGACTCTAAACGAACGCGTGGAAGTCGCCAGTTTATCTGTGCAGGGCATTCCAAATGTTCACGTGGATTCCTGGAGCGGTTTGGTGGTGGAATATCTACGCCAGGCCAACGCCACAAAATTATTGCGTGGATTGCGAAATCCTTTGGATCTATCCTGGGAACAAAGCATTGCTTGGAACAATGCCAAATTGAATCCTTCTTGTGAAACCATTTTCCTAATGGCGGCCCAGGAGCACTTGCACATCAGTTCCAGCCTGGTTCGCGATTTGCTGCGCCATGGTGCGGATATTTCCGGACTGGTGCCTTCTCCTGTTCAGCCCCTATTGCGACGCAAATGCTCGGACTAACACCTTTTCGAATGTTACCTCGTCCTGTGCAGGTTCTGTTGATCATGAACCTAGCGGTCTTTTTACCTGCGGTTTTTTTCGCGCTGGTACGGGCGGATTCTCTATTGAGCTTGTATAGTCTCCTGATGCTAGTTCCTGAACTCTATTTACAGATCTGGCGATTCCTCACTTATGCCTTTGTCCACATCGATCCTTTGCATTTCTTGTTCAACATGCTCATGCTCTGGATGTTTGGCGACGAAGTCGCCCGGTGGATGGGAGAGCGCCAATTCACCGTCCTATATCTCGTTAGCGCGATCGGTGCCGGAATTTTCAGCGTGCCTTTTTACGCCACCCATCTGATTGGGGGAGGCGTTCACATTTTGGGCGCTTCTGGAGCCCTTTTCGGGGTCATGGTGGCTTACGGGTGGCTGTTCCCGGATCGTCGAATGCTTCTCTTCTTTGTTCTCCCCATCCGCGCCCGTACCGCAGTCATTCTGTTTGCTGCTGTGGATCTGATGATGGCCAACAGCGGAGATGGTATTGCCCATTTTACACATCTGGGAGGAGCCCTCACGGGATTGCTTTTCATGGCGGCCTATACAGGAAAAATCCCATGCCCATGGAAACGGTGGGTCTGGAACCGCCGTAAATCACAATACACGAGTTCAAGCTCATCCCGTCCCTTGCAGGGTGAAATCGGCTACTTTGACGAGCAAAAGCAACTAGATGCCGTATTGGACAAAATTCGCCGTCAGGGGATGGGTTCTCTTTCCCCGGATGAAATGCGCTTTTTACGAGAAACCAGTGAAAAAGTGCGTTTGCGGCGGGGTGAATAAATCGATAGAAGGAGGTCTTGTGGAACAGCTACTTGGAGTTGGCGCTGCCCTGGTGGATCTGGTGGGCGAAGTGGACGATGCCTGGGTTGCCGCCCAAAACGATGGAAAAGGTGGAATGACCCTGGTGGATTGGCCTCGTATGAAATCCATGCTGGACAGTTTTCCAAACCCCCAGAGAGTTCCGGGTGGCTCGGCCTGTAATACCATGCGCGGATTAGCGCGGCTGGGGGCTCACGCCGCGTTCCTCGGCAAGGTCGGAGCCGACGATTTGGGAAAGGTTTTTCTGGACAGTCTAACCTCCAACGGTGTGCAGAGCCGTCTACTGACGGGCTCCATTCCCACAGGGCGCGTCCTATCCGCTGTCACTCCAGATGCGCAGCGCTCCATGTTTACGTATCTGGGGGCTTCGTCTGAAACAACTCCTGCGGATTTGCAGGATCAAAGTTTTTTGGGCGCGAGCCACATTTATCTGGAAGGATATATCGCCTATAACGCTCCCTGGTTCAAAGCGGTTGTTGAATTGGCGCATAAGCTTCAAATCCCGCTGATCCTGGATTTCGGTTCGTTCAATGTGATTCAGGATTGTCGTCCATTGTTGGATTGGGCTTTACGCGAGACCCATTTTGCGGCCTTAATCGCCAATGAAGATGAAGCAAAAGCCTTCACCGGCCTGGAAGGGGAAGCGGCCTTGCGCCAGATGATCCCCCTTGCAGAAACCGTAGTGGTCAAGCTGGGACGAGCAGGGGCTTTGCTGGCTCATGGATCGGAAATCGTACGAGTTCCCGCGATTGCGGTCGAGGCTGTAGACACCACGGGCGCTGGCGATCTTTGGGCCTCTGGATTTCTTTACGGAATCCTACAAGGCAAAAGCCTAGAGTTCGCGGGCAACTTGGCTTCGCGAGTGGCTTCCGAGGTCGTGCAGGTTATGGGCCCGATGATTCCACCGGAAGGGTGGGAACGGATTCTGGGTTCACAAGAGTACCGTCTTTAAAACGGAAAAAAAGCACACCCGGCGTTTTCCCGCGTTTAGACTCCAAATATTCCGCCAAGGGCTGTTCGGTTACTTGTCCGGATATTTGGGACGCGTGCCGAAAACGCACGGGTTCTCCTGTATGCGCCACCAAAATCGCAGTATGGAATACGCAGATGTGTGGCTTATTACTGACGAAAGCAATGCCCATCAATGTGTCTGGGCCATCCCAATTCCGCGCCAATGCGATAGCCCGGTCCAAAGGCAGATAAGGAATGGTCGTTTGGGGATTCGGCCCTTCCCAGGACAATCCTTTCTCGGCAAAGAATTTTTTCTTGTCCATTTCCCGGACAATTTCTGTATCCCTAGGCATTCGCGCCAGTTGCACAAATGCGGTATCATGGCCAATCCAGTCCTCAACAAAAAAATGGTTCCTCTGAGCAAAATCGATCTGCCCTGCGGCGTATCGAATCCGCTGTAGGACCGCATAAACACTGTCTGGAGCCGTTGCCCAGGCCAAGGCCAAAACATGCTCTAGATAAGTCACACAATCAAAGCGAGAAAAATCGATCCGCACCTTTGGGTCAATGGGCGCATTCACCCCCTCCCCGGTAGGACCTAGAAAGTAGGGGCGCCCCATGAGACGTTTAGAAAAATAATCGATGCGCGACTGGATGTCCGGCAAGTGATCCGCCTCCTGCCAGAGGATCCTAGCCTCACGTTTGGCGGCAAATTCACTGTTGTAGGTTGTGGCAATCCAGGACCAGAGGGTATCTAGAAAAGCACGAGCACGGGCGTCAGCCCCACGATAACCGTTGAGATAAAGAGTCACTGCAATGCTATCTCCCTGGTCAGTTCCAATATATCCAACCAAGCCCTGCACGCCAGCGATAAATCCGCTTTTCATGCGAATTTGGTGCGCCATTTCCAAATTTGCTAAGCGTTTAGCTGTACTTCCTGTAATCCCTGGTTGAGCCATACTCGAGGCGTAGAGACGACCTCGCGGCTGCCGGAGCATCCGAGAAAGCAGCAAACTCGTCGCCACTGGTTTGATCTTATTCTCTGGGGAAAGACCACAGCCATCCACCAAATAAAAATCGTTTTCCGAAATACCCATTTTCCGCAAAAACAGACGCTCGGAGAGCAGCCCCCCCAAGGTGGTGCCATCGTGAACCCGAAAAGCCCCCAAATTCCGCAGCAACAATTCCGCATGCAGATTCTGGGAACGCTGATTTACCTCATCCAGAATGCTTTGCAAGGGCGCCGTTTGGAACGAAAAGCGACGCAAGGGGGGCGTCGGTTGCACGGAGGAATCAGGAATCCAAACCAATCCGCGTTGCTGCATAGCCGTCTGCAGCGCCGCAAGAAAATACCGAGCCGGATTTCGCACAGGAAGGACCAAGGAACGCCCGGAATTGTGAATCCCCATGGAACCGGAAAGCGTGATCCGATTTTCGGCGGAGTCCAGGCGATACGTGATCCGGTCGCGCCTCCCCGCCTGTGTCACGGCGTGATTGATGACTTGCACATACCCGACATCAGGCTCCTTCTCCAACCGAACAGCCTCGCCAACCTGAGCCCCTGGACGAATAGAGAGCAGAAAAGCATTGTCATTAAAAGACAATGCGGAAACCTCGGCTCCGTACCAGGAATCAAAAAAATATTTACGCCATCCCTGGGGACGGCGGCCCCCTTGAAAACGCGAGGTGTCCGCCTCCAGCAAACCTCGAACCGTATCGATCCCCATCTGTCGCAAGGAATCCGCCATAGCCAAAGGAATTGCCAACGCATTGGACAAATACCGAGAAGAAAGGTTTGGGTCCCCTCCCCCGATTACACGCAGTTGCCCAACAAAAAGAGACCCACTCCGTACTCCATCCAGGGACAAGGTGGTTGTAGGAGCCCAATTCAGGGGGAAGGTATCCAAAGCTGCCGCAGTGACCAAAATTTTCAGTGTGGACGCAGGAGTGAACCAATCATCCACAGAGATTTGAAGCAGCAAGGAATCATTTCGGCAGTTACGAATGGCACATCCAAGACGGGCCTTTGGATACGTTTCATCCATAGCATGGCGCAGACGATCTTCCAGATTTGCAGTGGAAAAAGGAAACGCGGTCTGCGCAGAGGATGCGGCCTGTACATCCGTTATCGTGAAAGCAAGGAAAAGAGCGGCGAATAAAGAATAGGGGGTTCCAGACTTATGGTGCATGAGCATGTCCTTGCTCTGCTTGCTTCCATTCCTGATCAAGTCGCTCAATCGCCTCTGGAGACAAACCAGAGTCCTCTGGTTTCTGGGAGGCAATCTCAATGTCCGCCAATTCATATTCCGCTGCGCTTGTCTGCTGGGCATTCCAAAATTCAACACGGTTACGACCGCGTTCCTTCCCCTGATATAAAGCCTTATCGGCGTGGTCGATGCAACGCTCCGCGCCCAAACGAGGATCGTACATGGCCACTCCCAAAGTAATGGTGACATGTAGAGTCTTTCCACAAAAAGAATGTTCCGTTCTTTCCACGTTTTCCCGGATCCGCTCTGCCACGACTCTGGCTCCATTTTCATCCGTTTCCGGTAAAACCATGAGAAATTCTTCTCCCCCCCAACGAGCGATGTAGTCGTGCTTACGCAACATGGCACGCATCGCATGGGCAACCCCTTTCAACACACCATCGCCGCACTCATGCCCGTACGTGTCGTTAAACGATTTAAACTTGTCGATATCCGCGAGCAAAAAAGCGAAAGGCCGATTATGCCGCTGGATGCGCAGGGTTTCATAACGAATCTTTTCAAGGATATCTCGACGATTGGGAATATTGGTCAACTCATCGGTTCTAGACATTCTCTGCAGAATAAAATTGGCCTTTCTGAGCTCCTCGGTACGTTCCGCCACTTCGTGCTCCAATCGGTCCCGGTGGGCCCCCAGTTCCTGGATGTATTTACGAATGGATTCTCGCATGGTGTCAAAAATTTCGGCCAACATTCCAATTTCATCCTTGCGATGAATCCCGGATTCCACATCCCAATTTCCCTCCTTGACCAATAACATTTTATCCGCCAATACATTTAGGGGCCTCGCCAGCAATGTGGAGAGCCATCCCGTCAACAAAGAGACAACAACCAGTAAAGAAGCCAACAAGGTCAGCATACTATTTCTGACCAAAAGGACCCTAGCGTCGATTTCTACCTGCGGTTGCAAAGCGAGATAACCGATTTTGGCTTCAGAATCCCAGAGATAACTCACCATGTACTCGTGCCCCAACAACGTCCAATACACAGGGTTGTTTGTCTGGAAGGATGAAGGATGAAAAGCAGGGATTCCTAATTTGGTCTGCGAAACAGGCACTTTCGTCCACTGAGCATCTGGATGAAACAACAAGGTCCCGTGTTCATCCAAAAGGACCAAAAAGCCCTTTTCTCCGATATGGCAATTCGACAAAAAAATTCCAAGCCTACGGAAGGAATAATCGGCAATCAACACCCCATTAGCCCTCGCCGGATTCTGTACCGTGACCGCAAAGGTTCTCGCGGGTGCATAGGAAAGCCAGTGAGAGGGACCTTGGAATACGTGCAGAGGTTCCACATGCCGGAAATCATCAAAACCAGTTGTATCCTGATCCTGGGTTGAAGCAACCATGGAATTGTCTGCAACCAGATGATTTTCCGAATCATAGAGAGCAACCCGTTCCCCCGAAAGGAAAAGGGATGAAATCTTGTATGTTTTTAGAAGGCGGCTCGCTTCCTGAGCATCAAAGGACCCCATTGCAGGAGTGACCGCCAGCAAATTCAAATTTTCCCCAAAAGCGTTCAGCGAACTACGCACAAAGGAAGAAACCACCTGCAGTTGCATTTGATTATTGGAAAAGCTCCGCTGTTTTTCCTGACGCGTTTGCTGAACAACCGCATAGATCCCTGCGGCCAAAACGAACACAAATTGAACCGCCACCACTAAAAAAACGAAGCGGAAGCGAAAACTACGGAAAAATGAAATTTTTTGACTCACAAGGTCCTGGAACTTTGGGTTCAGGATGAACGTCTACGCACAAAAACAAAGGCCAAAACAACCAGGGAAAAAACAAGCCCAATTCCCGTATAAAGATAGGTATGGGAAGCCGAAGGGGCGGAAGACTGCGAGGCCCGAGAATTGGAAGCACTATCGGCATCCAGCCCCTGAATCGGTGTTATTTCTCGAATAGCCTCCTGGAAGCTTTCCAGCGAAGGAGGGGGCTCTGCTGGAGCCTGTAACGCCTGGTTTACCTTGCTATTATACTGCACCAATATGTGGTACAAATCCTCATCGGTATAAATCCCCCCCGCATCCAACAAGGTCCAGATCGCGCTAAACATCTCCACGAGCATGGACTCGATCGTTCCCCAGCTCGGGATGTTAGGATAGGCGCGTCCTGACTCAGCCTGATCCACCAAAGTCCGATATAAAGAATCTTGGGCCCAAATTTGAAGGACCCCCCGATCTGGAGGAAGAAATCCGATCTTGCGGGTATACAAATCAAGATTGTCAGGACGAGTCAAGAAAAGCAACAATTTCAGAGCAGATGCATCCTTTGCTTTCGCTCGAGGCAACGCCAAATTGGAACCACCGACAAATGCCACGGAGCCACCGGGGCCCGCAGGAATTGGATAGGTAAGAATCCCCTCCTGTCCGATTCTAGAGGTCATCGTTCCCCCTTCACTTTCCGGCAAACGCGTCTGCATAATCACTTCGGATGTGTTAATGGAAAAAATCTGTTCCCCATTGTTAAAACGCCCTGTAACCTGAGCGGTGTTCTCACGAAGCGTCCCTGGATTCATCAGGCTATCCAAGACAAAACCGATGTATTCTCGAATTCCAATCACGGTGTTTTTATCCAATAATCTGGAACGCCAAATTCCATTCTCTTTCCCAATGAAATCGCCCCCCTGGGACCAAATCCATGGGGCAAAATTGTGAGGGATATTCCAGTCACTTTTGCCAGGAAACGCATAAGGGAAAACGGGGGTAGCATCATCTCGTACCAGATTTGCCTTGCGTAATTTCAACAGTGTCTGACGGAAGCCGTCCACCGTAGCCACGTCTTGAGGCTCAACCCCGGCAGCCAGCGCCCAACGGCGATTCGCCATGAGGACACGAACATCCACAAACCAGGGAATCGCATAAAAGTTGGTGTCCCCATCCACCCGGGTTGTCGCCCAAGATGTTGCCATGAAACGATCTGGATTGATCGCATTCGTATGAGCATTCAGAGGGGCAAGTAATCCCTGAGAACCAAAAAAGGAGACCCAGGTGGTTCCGAGTTGAAGGACATCCGGGCCGTTCCCTGATTCCAATGCCTGAGAAATCCGACTCCAGGCCTCGCCCCAATCCAGCACGACGACCTTGGCATCCAAACCTGTTTCCCGTTT
>DATIQS010000032.1:0-3190 GCA_035470605.1 Fibrobacteraceae bacterium | reverse complement strand
GGAGTCCAAGGACAAAAGTGCTCCGGCGGGCAACAAGAACCGCAGCGATAAGGGGCCGGAAGCCAACAAAGCCGATGGGCGTAAGGAGGCCACCCAAAAGGAAATTCGCAAGATGATCGACCTGAAGCTGTCGCAATTCAAAGACCAAATCCAGGTGGATATCGTCCCTGAAGGTGTCCGTATCAACGTCATGGACAAGGCGGGGCAGCCCATGTTTCTTTCCGGTGCTGCGCAATTTCAGGGCTGGTCGGCTCAGGTCCTCAAAACCCTGGCAGATGAGATCAACCGTCTTCCCAACAAGGTGGTGATCGAGGGGCATACCGATGCTGTGCCTTATGCTGGGAATAGTCAGATCACCAACTGGGAACTTTCCACTCAGCGGGCAATGGCTGCTCGACGAGCTTTGGAATACTACGGGGTCAATCGGAATCGCTATTCTCGTATTATTGGATATGCCGATCAGCAACTTTTATTTCAGGACAAGCCAACAGACCCCAGGAATCGCCGCATCAGTGTTATTTTGCAATTTGAAGATGCGCAACCAGATGCCGGTATCAAAGCTATCGACCTTTTGTCTGGGGATGAATAGCGCTGGGATTTGAGGGCGCCTTCATTTTATGTCTCAAATCAAACGACAACGCTTTTTTCTAGCCCAGCTCTCCGAATAGGGATGGTCGATATTATATTGTTCCCAGATTCCTCTTTTTTGGTTTTTGGGTGCGCGTTTCAAGTCTTTATAGCTTCCTTTTCTTTTACCTTTTTTGGGTAGAGATGTCTTTTGCCTTGTCCGGTGAAGAATGGTTGGCGAAGGGGGATTCTTGCTATGGACAGCGCGCTGTGGGCTCCCAGGGCGATCGGGCGGATCGGGAATTGGCCCTGAATGCTGTAAACGCTTATCGTTTGGCGATGGCGGAGCCCAATGTGGAACGTTTGGCGGCAACAAGATTGCTGCGATCTCTTTATTTTCAGGGCTGTTTTGCCTTCACGGATGCTCAGGACCGTTTACAAATTTTCACCGAAGCCCGTCAGATCGGTGAACGCATGGTAGACAAATATCCCTCGGATCCAGAATTAGCGTATTGGTATACCGTAAATCTGTCGTTGTGGGCTAAGGAAAGTGGTGTTATTGCTGCGATTCGTTCCGGTGTGCCCGACAAGATTCGGAAGCTTTCTGTATCCGTGACAAGTCATAGCACCCCTAGCCCCGCCTTAGCTGGTTTGTATCAGGTTTTGGGACGAATGAATCACCTGTTGCCCAAAATTCCTTTCTTTCTTCCGTGGCCGGACAAGGAAAAGGCGGAACGTTACTTGCTGAAAGCGGTACAACTTGATCCCGACGATTTGGCGAATACGCTGTTCCTTGCGGAGTTTTATCGGGATATGGGGCGTTTTGATGATGCGCGGCGAGTGATTTCGCCTGTTTTGAAACGGGCTCCTCGTGCGAGCCAGGAATTAGAAGACCGCCGTAATCTTTGGAAACTGCGAGAACTGGAAGTGGCTCTCCATCAGCCAGGGAACGCGGAACGCATGGCCATGGCCGCAAGCCAGACTGAAGAGAATCTCCGTTAATCCCTTTTTATTTTTGACTACTCCCCGCAGGTTTTGCGGCATTGGTCCAGGGCGGCACATTGCAAACGCCAGACCTTTTCTGGCTGATCCGAACGCAGCCAACTCAGATAGGATGAACCCAGATAGGACCAGGCGAAAATATTGCGGATCCCCGCTCCAAAGGCGGTGTTGGTGGCGTCTACGACGCAGGTCTCTGTGCCTGATACAATGTGATAGTTTTTGATCCAAATTTGGGGCTCTTTGCCATGTCTATGCGCAAGATCCACCAACCGGGTGGAAACCTCTGCATAGGTGGGGGCCACGGATTGCGGTGGTGTTGTCTTTTCCCAGTAGGGATCTGAACTGATTTCATCCACATGCGGAAGGCTGGCCACGCGATCCCAGTCGTCCAGCCCCGCTGGGAACCAAGGGGGGAGCATACACACGGAATTGCGTTTGCCGTATTTCGCTACGCGGGAGGTCATTTCATCAAGAAAACCAACCAGGCAATCTTCGCGAAAGGTGCGGACCTGGTCATCTATTTCGAGGGGCATGGTTGCGCCAAAGCGTTGTTGAAATAGGCGTTGGCATGTCGCACAACGGCAGGACCACACGCCTTTCTCCCCTTTGGCAAAATCGAAGTGAGGCTCATCCCAAAAAATGGTTTCCACTGGCGTCGCACATACCGAATCAATCCATCGGTGTATGTAAGCTCGAAAGAGGGGGTGATTGGGGCAAGCGGCGACGCGAGATTTTCCAAGACTATCCACCTGTGCAATGGAGTGATCGTGCGCTGTTAGTTCGGAGTAAGCCTCACCACCGAAAACACGTCCGATTCCCCAGGGGTTTACATACACCTTAAGTCCCACTTCCTGGCTGAGGGATACGATAGCAGCCATCGTCTCTGCATAATATTGGAGGTCTTCTTCAGACCAGGTGTGCAGCACATGGGTGAAACCAGCGGCAACGATTCGTTCCATGTCCCTGCGCACCCATTCTGGATTTCGAACGCCAAAATAGGCGATGCCAGCTTTTAGATGGGCGCTCATGGAGATCGATTAGCCTTGGCTGCGAGACCATTGCGGGGTAGGTGCACGCAGAAACACATGGCGTAGCACATCCTCCCAGTCCTCTCGACGTACGGGTTTACGTACTAGAAAGGCTTGCCGCGTATCGCTTGGCAACCAGGAATCGTTATCCACTAGATCGATGATCCAGGTCTCGGGGACGCAGGCGCGCAGTTTTTGCCCGAATTCTGTGATACGACGGTCCGGCGTTCCATGGTCTAGAATGACAAGTGATGGAGGAATTCCATGAGCCAACGGAATCGAAATAGAAGCCTCGGCCTCATCTAAACTTCCGCAGGTATATAACGTATGGTCTACCTGGACCTCGTTTTGGAGGATCCAGCTTAGAGTCCAATGGGCCAACTGATCCAGTTGGCCATTAGGCACGGGGGTGACGAAAAACACATGTCCCACGGGGAGAAAAATTACTTTAATTTCCCCCTGGCCAAATGGTTATTTTTGGGTCACATCGTTTTTCAATCGGCCTTGCCGCAGCATCCCTTGTGGAGGTAGCTCTTGACCCAATTTTATAGACTCGGCATTGTTGGATTTTTGCTCCTCGTTTGCATTCTGAA
>DATIQS010000031.1:0-3497 GCA_035470605.1 Fibrobacteraceae bacterium | reverse complement strand
CCTTTATTGATGCCCGCCGATACGGAGGAAAGCCCCATATTGAGGAGCTTGTTGACCACCTCGTTGCGATCTAGAGAATTGCTTTCATCGGTGGAAAAGCAGCCGAGGAGGAAAATGCTGTAGTAAATCTGGGTGGGTGTGGTTTCCACCTTACAATCGGCGCTGGGGACTGGAACGGGTTTGGTCAAAGGACCTGTGACGGAAACAGTAACCGGACAGGTCTCCTCGATATCATCATCATCCTCGGAACAATAAGGGACGTCCTTGGTGGCGGTTATGTCTAGCTGTCCCTTGAGGGGTGGGGTGTCTTGCCACCACACGCGGAGGGAGGTCAAATCGAATGTAGAGAAATTTTCCACACCCAAGGAACCTTGGCCCACCATATTTAGGTCTCCGTCCAACAACGGAGCATCCGTGGTTCCCTGCAACTGTAAATTCAGTGTAAAGGGGAAGCTGACGACGTTGGTTTTGATCCAAAGAGAGTCACTTCCTGCGTCTATAATGTCGAGGTTCAATTCCGTTGGAGAGCTACTCGTCACAGCGGTTCCGGTACTTACGGTGGTTTGTTTTGTCTTCTTCTTCGAAGAAAGTCGTCCAAAAAGGCTGGTGGCTTTCGCTACAGCTCCTTGTAACCAACGAGTATCTGGCACGACATCAAAATTTTTGGCGTAGGTGAGCCGTTTTACATCAATGCTTCCGCTAATCCGTTTGTTGGACCGTGAGGCTCCCGTGGGAATCTGAATCGCTAAGCTCGCCCCCAGGTGTGCATGCGCAATTCCAAAAGAGGAGTCCTGAGCCTGGTAGCGAATTTCGGGCAACAGTACGGCGATGCGCAATCCTTCATCGTTCTTTTGTGCGGAACCCTGCAAGGATTGCAAAACCAATTTATGGATCCCTTGGAAGGTTAGATGAAATTCAGACGATGCAATGCGGATATCTGAGAGGTCGCGTTGAAGAAGATCAAACGTCAGGCCAGTCTGAATTCGGGTTTGTTCCTCTCCATAAAGGAACAGGGAGTCAACTCGTAGCGTCCCAGAGTCTAGGAAGCCTTTCCCCGTCAAGGGCAACTGCAAAGAAGAGGTAGCCAGAATTGCCGTATCCAAAGAGAAGGGGCCAGAAAGCCCGGCAAGTCCTTTACGAAGGTCGGCGCGCAGTTGGGCCTCAAAACGGATTTCGCGGAATTCGGAAGAACCGCCCGGGAGTAGCCAGGGGCCTTCGAGATGCAGATCCCCATTCCAGATTTTGGAGGAATCCAGCAATCCCTGCAGCCAGAACACGCCGCCATTGTCCGCGACTAACGCGGCGGAAAGTTCGCGCTGCGGAGAGAAGAGATGCTTCAAGTTGATTTCCGTTTCTCCATCCCAGAAACCATCCTTCCCTAGGCGCACACGGGAAGAAACCTGCACCTGGTCTCCATCGCCCAGAATGCGCAAACGCTGGAGGCGCACTTGTTCGGCTGGCATTTGATGTAACGTCACTTCTGGAATCGTAAGTAAGCCCTGTAATCCCTGGCCGCGGGACCACCGCATTTCTCCTTGCAGGGAAGCCTTTCCCAAGGTGGAATCACCCAAACTGCGCAGCAGTGCTGGCAACGAAAATCCGTGGGTAGAAATCTGAGCCTCATTGAGAAGGATAGGGGCGTCAGGAAGGGTATCATGCGACGCCCAGGCGGAGCCCTGGAGTCGGTTGCCCTGGGTCTCAGCAAGGACGTTGTCTAAAGCCAAGGTGTCCTGATGTTGATGCGCAGTGGCTTGAAGCGTCAGGGGAATTCCGTGGTAGTTTGTTTCCACGATGGCGCGTAAGGAGCCTGTGCGATCCTGGAACCAGTGTTCCCAACTACCTGTCACTATCGCCTGAATTCCATGGAAAATTCCCGTATCCGCGAAAGGCAAAGAACGGGTGGGTAGGGCGGACACCGCCAGACTGAGATGCCCGTCGAAATTGCCAAACACACGGGCCACGCCTCCTGAGTCGCGTAGAACCTCAAACTGGAAATGTGGGTTGAGCGAGTCCCAAACGACTTCCCCCGTAAGACTGAAACGCTGGCCCCGGGAGAGGACCCCTCCGTTATCAAAATGGATGCCTTTGGAAGACAGGGTTAGATCGGTTTCAAAAGATTCCGCTGTTGTCTTGTACGCATACGGCACAGAGGTTTTCACATTCGCGGTGAGCACCCCGCGATGATATTCGCCTTCGATTAGGGAGGGGGGAGCAATCTGCAAATTTCCGTCGCACCAATCCAACGCCCAGGGTTCGGTGGGGGAAATCTGGGCTTGGACGTTAATCATGGGATCGCTTAGATTGACCAAATCTGCGGAGACACGGGACCCCGCCTGGGTGCGTACATCTACTTCCACAGTATCCGACCGGCGTTCCATATGCAGGATGTCGCCATCGACAGGCATTTGTCGGGATCCGATTGTCATAAGAAAATGGCGAATGGAGCCATGCCCGCGAAGGATGCCGCTGGGAGTTCGTTCCACAGAGGCCACAATCGTTTGTCCCCCGTTTCCCTGCCAGTTTAAATCCAACTGGATGCTTTTCTCCAATTGTCCTTTGGAGCTTGCTCGAAGATGTCCCGCTGGCAACCGGGAATAATCTCCCACATCCAAATTAACATCGCCTTGCCATTGCAAATTCAGAGGGACTAAATCGCAGTGGAATTGACTCCGCAAATTCAGGTTCTGAAAAGATGGAAGATTCTGAGGCAAAGACCGCGGGCTCCAGGCTTTGGGATTGACGAGCCGCAGAAAAAGGTCTCCTGAAAGCGTTTCCAAGTGCCGCGATGGTGCCTGAACTCGAGTCCAAAGAGAGTCTCGCTGTCCGCGAGCGTTCAGTTCTGCCGTCACCTGCCTTGAAGTCCAGGAGAGAGAAAGGTCCAATGCCATGGTATGCGGCAAATAAGAGCCAGAAATATCGCGGAGCTCCAGCAACGCCTGGTCACGAGAGGTGTTTCGAACCAGAAGAGAATCCAAATGCCAGTGAGCCTGACCCTGGACATGGACGTCCACATCACGAACCGTTGCCAAAAAGCGAAGAGGAAGATAAAAATTAGGGAAACGGTATTGGCATTCTTTTCTCAAGGAATCCGAGCCTGAGGTCTTTGGCGAAATTTGGACATGCAAGGAATCTACAGAAAGCCAAATATGCTCCCGGAAGGGAGGAGCATTCGCAAGTCGTAGATAAATTTCTGGGGCCACCAGGGTAATTTCCGTTTGAGTCATCTGTAAACGAATGCGGTCCCAATGATAATGGAGCCAACCGTGGGAGACAAAACCTTCTGGTATGAAGGTCACAGGCCCAAAGGTTCTGGGCTTAGCCAGTTCCTCAACGCCGCGCTCATGCAGCCAACGCAATCCCAGCCAGGCACAGACACCAAGAGTGAACAGCAGGACACCAATCACCAGATGCGCCCTGCCAAAATGGCTCTGTGGCTGTTTCCGGGATGGAGGCGAGGTCAGGTGGCGTTTCCTTTCGTTTTTCCGCAATGGTCTGGA
>DATIQS010000030.1:0-3814 GCA_035470605.1 Fibrobacteraceae bacterium | reverse complement strand
GCCCAAAGGAGGGTTCCCAAACAGGCTTGTTCTCGAAATCCTGCAGAACCAATTCCGGTGCATTGGACTTGAAGGAATCCCACTTCAGATCGGGATCCACCCAATCGATGTTTGAGGTGAAGGTAATCTGATCCACATCGATTTCCACAGGGTCGCCGGGATCGCGTTTGTTATCGGAACGGTTCACCGAGAAACGGATCTCCTGGATTTTATTCCACTTGACATCTTTCGCAACTTCCGCCTGCTTCTGGGCGTCCCAAGCCTTACCCTTGTCGAGGAAACGCTTCAAAGGAATCTTAACGAGTTGCCACTTATCTATGACTTGCACCCAATCCTTGAGGCTGACCTTGGTCTGGCTCTTCACATCGTTACCTTGGTTGTCGAGAAGACCGACGAAGCCAACTTCGCCACCCTTCTTTCCCTTGATCCAGAAGTACAAGCCACCCTTATCGCGAATTTTGGAAAGGTCGAAATACTTATCGGCACCAATAGACAGGGTCACACCCGAATATTCGCCATCGTCGAGGAACAAAGCCAAAACGTTGGGGTTCCCCTTGGTTTTGGATTGCTGTTCACGCATGGCCGTTTTGCCTCCATAGACATAGGAGAAGCCTTGCATCCCATTATCATAAAAGACCTTATAAGTTTTGGCCTTTCCGTCGAGTTTCTCTGGATTGGACGGACCATTCACCACTTCAGGCGTTTCGTCCCAGTAAACTTGTGGAGCCTTTGGAGCGGATTTCTTAACCGTTCCTTTGACGATCTCTACATTGTCCACCCAAATCTGAGTGGCGGCACCCTTGTTTACACCCTTGTCCACAGAAATACGAAACTCGGCGATTTTAGACCAATCGATACGGGCTGGAAGTTCCACCTTTTTCGTCTGGTCCCAGTATAAACCACGCTCGGGGAAGTCGGCCAAAGGAATGACCACCTTCTGCCAATCCGTAGTTACCGCTCCACCCTGAATGTAGGGATTCAGAGCTAAGGCGACCTGGGTCTTCTTTCCATCGGAGACTTCCTCGTCCAGAAGGCCAATTTTTACCTGTTCCCCACCATTGGCTCCCTTGATGTAAAATTCAAGAGAACCATCCAGAATACTCTTAGAGAGATCAAAAGTCTCATTGTACAGACAGACAGACGCACCGGAATAATCGGTGTTGTCCAGGCTGTACTTGATCGCTGATTCGGACTTTTTGTAGCCTGTGCCCCCCTTCGTCAATTCAATCTTCGCAGAAGGCGGATATGTGTAATCATAGCCTCCTTGACGATACTTATCGTCAAAGAATTTGGCCACCACAATTCTCGGAGGTCTTGGGGCAGCCAAGGCGGTCGCTGCCAGTGTCGCGACCAAAACCAGGCTGGTAGTGAAGAGTTTATGGCTCATGGTTTTCCCTGGGTTGATGTGTAACATGCTGTTTGGGTCCGCATGATGGCGGAACCCTAAAAAAGAACGAAAATTCATCGTTTTCCGCTTCTATTTGCGCCCCGGATGATTGTCCAGACGTTCCTTGATGCAAAAAAGCAAAGCAGATTTGCAAACTTTGTCCCTGAATATAATCAAATCCCGACATTTTTCGCTGTTAAACTGAAGCAGGAAAGGATCAGAATCCTCACCGCACTTGTCCTGTCCCTAAGATGACCCATTTGTAGGTACAGAGGCTTTCCACCCCCATGGGACCACGGGCATGGAGTTTATCGGTGGAGATGCCCACTTCAGCACCCAATCCATAGACGCCACCATCCGCGAGACGGGTACTGGCATTGACCATCACCGAAGAAGAGTCCACATGCGCAAGGAAGTATTCCTGAACCCTGGGATCCATGGCCAGCACGGCGTCTGTATGGCGGGAACTGTAGGTCTCGATATGCTCCACAGCGTCTTCCACGCCAGAAACCACCCGGACTGAGAGTTCCAAATCCAAGTACTCGCGGTGATATTCCGCCATATCCCCCATGGGCCTAGCTTCGGGAAAAATTTCGCAGGTTTCCGCGCACCCATGCAATTCCACCCCTTTCGTCGTCAAAGCAGAAAGCAGGGATCGAATCGATTCTGCGCCCAAAGCACGGTGTAGCAACAGTGTTTCCATAGCGTTACAAGCGCTGGGGCGCTGCACCTTCGCGTTCACAAGGATCGCTTCAGCCATTTCCAGATCAGCACTCTGGTCGACATAAATATGGCATACCCCTTTGTAATGCTTAATCACAGGGATGGTGGATTGATCCATCACCGCACGAATCAAACCCTCCCCACCCCGAGGAATCACCAGATCCAGAGCATCGTTTCGCTGCAACAACAAATTCACCAGCGCGCGATCGGCGACATCCACCAACTGGACGGCATCTGGATGGACTCCGTTTTCCTCCAAAGCCTGACGGAAAAGAGCCGCCAGGGCTTTACTGGACACCAAAGACTCTTTCCCGCCTCTCAGAATAACGGCATTCCCGGATTTGAAGCATAACGCGGCACCATCAATCGTGACATTGGGACGAGATTCATAAATAAAAAGTACGGCGCCAATCGGGGTCGTAACTCTGCGCAACTCGGCACCATTCACCATCCGACGAGATTCAAGCACGCGGTCCAAAGGATCAGGAAAGCCCGCGATTTCTTCCACCCCCTTGGCCATATCCGCAACCCGGGCCTCCGTCAGAGTCAGCCGATCCAGCATCGCTTTAGACAACCCCTGAGATTTCGCCAGTTCCAAATCCTTCTGGTTTGCGGCAAGCAGGGTCGATGTGTTCGCTCGCAAGAGGACTGCAACGCGAAGCAACACCTTGTCGCGCAGAGTGGGGTCAAGGGCACGGAGTCCTTGGGCCGCCTTGCGGGCACCCAAAGCCAGTTGATTCACATATTCCTTGTTTTCCATGCCCCGAAATTAGCAAATTGGACGACCTTGCCCAGCACACCAGCGTTCATAAAGGAACGCCGCGCACAGACCTTTGGTGTCTGTACAACGTTGCAGGGCCTCAAAATAAGGCAATACGATCGTGCGAATGCCCTCGTCCTCATCCACATACGTCTGGCCTCGCCCATCCAGACGTTCGAGTTCCTCACGGGCCACTGTACGCTCCAAAGCGACCAGATGGACTCGTTCATCCAAAAGGCCACAAGAGGTAGTGAAGCCATCCGCACCTCCGATTCCAGAGACCTGAGACAAATCGATGAGCTCGGAGTCCGCCACCTCTAACCCAGCCTCCTCGTCGAGTTCCGCCAAAGCCACCTTGCGCCAGTCCTGAGACCAATCCAAAATTCCAGCCACGATTTCAAGGTGATGTATGGCACCGATGGGAAAACGAGCCTGATCGACCAAAAGCTGATAGGGTTTCCCTTCGCACCAAAGCACAACCATTACAGCGACAGCATTCCCCCGCAACACGACCACTCTGCTCAAATTTTTGCCATCAACATTTGAGACCTGTACTTTCAATTTGAGAAAAAGGAGCCGGCGCTGTTCGTGGTGGCTGAAAAAATCTGCCGAGGCAAAATGGAGAGAAGAAACCACGTAATTTCTCTGGAGAGAAACAAGCCAGTTGCAAAAAAGTGGACTTTGCAGGATCAGAGGCTGATCCGCTTCAGGAATTTCTAAAGAAAAGGTGTATGGCATAGAGGGAAAAATAGAATCCTTGTTTTTTGTCTGCAAAACAGATACCATATTCGTCAACAGGAGGTTCTATGTCAAGAGTCGTTGTCCTTGGGGCAGGCATCGCTGGTCACACCGCATCCATGCTTCTTCGAAAAAAGTTGGGATCGAAACACCAGGTGGTGGTTGTGAGCCCAAATAGTCAATATCAGTGGATTCCATCCAATATT
>DATIQS010000029.1:0-12143 GCA_035470605.1 Fibrobacteraceae bacterium | reverse complement strand
TAAATCGTTCAAAGGATTTTCATGAGTTTGGCAGACAAGGGCACCATTCTGCCCCCGTTTTCCCCTTCCCAATTCCCTGTTTCCGATGCGCTTGCATTGATCCGTCTGGCTTTGGCCGAGGATGTGGGCACTGGTGACGTCACTTCTCTATGGACCATTCCGGAGACACAGACCCAAACAGCCACACTCATCGCGAAACAGGACGGCGTGTTGGCAGGACTTCCCGTTATCGCTTTGGTTTATCAGGAATTGAAGGTTCCCATGGACATTCAGTTTCTGAAACAAGACGGGGAGATCGTCTCTAAAGGAGACCATATTGCCACGCTTACTGGCACAACCCGGGCTTTACTCACGGGTGAACGGATCCTGCTCAATTTCCTGCAGCAGCTTTCTGGAGTCGCCTCTATTGCGGCTACCTATATGGAAGCCCTGCGCCCTGGTAAAACCATGGTTCTGGACACGCGTAAAACGCTGCCCGGGTTCCGTCGTCTGCAGAAGTACGCGGTACGCGCAGGCGGAGGAGCCAATCACCGCATGGGTCTTCATGATATGGTTCTGGTGAAGGATAATCATATCGCGGCCGCTGGAGGGGTCCTTCCGGCGTTGGACGCTGTTCGCCGTCAAAATGACCGGGGCGTTCGCGTGGAAATAGAAGTGGAATCCCTAGATCAGCTGCGCTCTCTACTGCACAAAGGTGTAGACATAATCATGCTGGATAATATGGATGATGCCACCTTGACTGAGGCGGTACGACTGGTTCGCGAATCCGGGGATCCGGCGCAACTCGAAGCCAGCGGCAATATGGACCTGGAACGGGTACGGCGTTTGGCGCCCATTGGCCTTGATTTTATCTCCGTGGGAGCCCTGACTCATAGCGTCCGGGCCATGGATATCTCGATGAGGATCCTGTGAGTCCTTCTTTCCATAAGACGACCCGCCATCACACTATCACCGTAACCGTAGATGTAGGGAATTCCCACACCGTCATTGGAATTTTCCGTGACAGCGAAATTCTCGAATACTGGCGGATTACCACCCGCGCCGATGCGACTGCTGATGAGGCGTTCCTGCGCATCTCTAGCCTAGTCAATCACTCCCATATCAAAGCGTCCCAGGTTACCCATGTGGGGCTTTCCACCGTAGTTCCAACATTGGAACGGACCTGGGGTAAGGCCCTGGATTTCATGTTTCATCAACCAGTTCAGGTGGTTACAGAACGCAATTGCCTGGATTTGCCTCTCTCCTATGCCAATCCATCCCAACTAGGCTCGGATCGGATCTGCAATGTGCTAGCCATGCGCGACATGGGTTTGCAAAACGCCATCGCTGTGGATATGGGCACAGCTACGAGTTTCGACGTAATGAAAGACGGGGCTTTTTATGGAGGGGTTATCATTCCGGGTATAAACGCCTCCCTGGAAGTCCTGACCCAAAAGGCCGCACGACTTATGCCAGTCACCCTTGATTGGCCCGACCATGTCATCGCCAAGGCCACGGATGATGCGTTACGCGCAGGACTTTTATATGGATTTATGGGCCAGCTTGAATACCTGCTTAATGGAATCCGCCGAGAAATGGGGGCACAGGACGTACAAATTCTAGCTACCGGAGGTTGGTCCGGGCTCCTGATGGAGCGCACCGATGTGATCAATACCTATGATCCTTACTTGACGATCAAGGGCATCCGTTTGGTGGCATTACATGGCAATGGAGGTTAAAATGCGGATACTGGTCACTGGAGGCGCTGGCTTTTTGGGCTCCCATTTATGCGAGCGTCTGTTGAGTACGGGCCACGAGGTCCTTTGCCTGGACAATTTTTTTACCGGGCAACGCTGCAACGTAGAGCCCTTGTTGGATGATCACAAATTTGAATTGATTCGCCATGATGTAACGCAACCGATCCTTTTGGAGGTGGACCGCATCTATAATTTGGCCTGTCCCGCCTCACCTGTGCATTACCAATACAATCCGGTCAAAACCATCAAAACGAGCGTGATGGGGGCGATCAACATGCTGGGCCTTGCCAAACGCACTCACGCAAGAATTCTGCAAGCCAGTACCTCCGAAGTCTATGGGGATCCCAATGTGCATCCCCAGCCGGAAACCTATTGGGGTTCTGTGAATCCTATCGGGATCCGCAGCTGCTACGACGAGGGCAAACGCGTAGCGGAAACGCTGTTCATGGATTACCATCGTCAAAATAAGGTGGACATCCGCATTGTGCGCATTTTCAATACCTATGGACCGCGAATGCACCCTAACGATGGACGAGTGGTCTCAAATTTTATTGTACAGGCGCTCCGAGGAGAGGACATCACCATCTATGGCGATGGCCAGCAGACACGTTCCTTCTGCTATGTCGATGATTTAGTGGGAGGCATGATCCAAATGATGGAGCAGGATCAAAGCATCGGTCCCATCAATCTGGGCAATCCGGGGGAATTTACCATGCTGGAGCTCGCCCAAATGGTGCTGAAGCTTACGGGAAGTAAGTCCAAATTGGTTTTCCACCCCAAACCTATGGACGACCCACGTCAACGCAAACCGGACATTCAGTTGGCGCAGAAATTTTTGGATTGGACGCCGTCCGTAAACTTGGAACAAGGCCTTCGAAAGACCATCGCTTATTTTGAGAAAACACTGACAGAGTAGCTATCCCAGGGAATCCTCCCCGAAGAGTCGGGCCATTTTTATGATTTCCTCACGATCCGCGTCGTTGATGGAGACAAATTCCGCTTTGAGGCGTAAACCCTCCTCAATCAAGGCCGTATCCACCAAACGAGCCTTGGCTTCGCGGATTTCGATCCCGTTGGGAAGCTGTAATGCCAGCGCGATGATTTCGCCTTTGCTCCAATCACCGGAGGCAATGCAGCAAAATCCTCCACCGCCAATGTCGACAAGCCACGCAGCCTCGTTGGAACCATCCGCCCTCCAAATCCGGATAGGCAGAGAGACCTCGAAACGTTCAAATTGCCGCTTATCCTTAGCTTCGGTTTCCAAAGCCCCCGTGACGGAGTAAACACGTACCGGTTTCATTTTGCCTTTCACGGTTGTTTCCCTGGAATGAGCGACGACGACTCGGCGATACACTTCTTGATAGGTGCCGGAGCTAATCAAAATTTCACCCGGAGACGCAGCCGCACATAAACGCGCTCCTAAATTCACCGAATCACCAAGTAATGTAAAATTCATGTATTGCTCGGTACCGATGTTCCCCATAATCACCGAACCCGTGTTCACGCCGATCCCAATCTGCATGTCGGGTTTGCCTTCAATACGCCATTTCTCCCGCAGATGCGATAAAGCCTCCTGCATTTCCATGGCCGCTTTGACCGCACGCCAAGCATGCATTTCTGGGAAAAGAGGGGCCCCAAAATAGGCCATAATTTCGTCGCCGATAATTTTATCAATTGTTCCTTTATTCGCAAAAATGATCGGCGTCATCACCGCTAAATATTCATTAAGTTGATCCACCACACGCTTGGGCTCGTTGAGTTCGCTGATTGTCGTGAAACCACGGATGTCCGAAAACAGCACGCTTACCACCACTTTGCGCCCACCAACCTCGGTCCATTCTGGAGATTCGATTAGTTCATCCATCACCTCTTTTGTGAGATAACGAGCGAACATATTTTCCACCTTGGTCTTGGCTCGTCGATCCTCATAATAAGAAGACACCATGTTGTACATGATCAAAAGAAAAGAGCCAACTAGCATCGCCACTACGGGTAGAGAAATGGAAAAAGCTTGGAAAAGCCATTGGCTCACAAACAGGATGGACAAAGCCAGCCCCCCAGCGGTCAATTGCCAGCCAAAACCATTACGATGCAACAGAATCACCAGAAAAGCCATCAGCACCAGAAGGATCGCAGAGCGAATAAAAAAAGACACCATCACCACAGGATTCCCCGTCAATAAGGTGTTCAAAATGGCAAATTGGACTCCAGGAACAGGATACTGATTCTCCAAGGGGGTTGGGACCGTTTCATAGGATGCTTTATCCGTCACCCCTACAAGAACAATTTTGTCCTGCAACGCTAACATGGAATCGATGGGAATATCAGGTTTGCGCCCATCCATAATCGCCTGGTACGAAGAAAGAATCCGATGGAAGGAATATTTCGGAATCTGGTTCCATTTGCAAGGCCAGTTGATCAGCATCTGTCCAGAGCCATCGAGAGACAATGTCTTATCGTTCTGATATCGAAGGATCAAGGGATGGAATCGGATAGAACGCAAATCCACCCGAGCATGCTTGGCCCATACCTGTAAATCTAAATGGGGAAATACGGAGCTGTCACAAGCCAACAGCAAAGGGGTCCGGCGAACAACCCCATCATCATCCGACCGAACTTGGACAAACCCCATGCTTTTTGCCACGGTATCTAGCCCAGGCATCGGCAAATTCAACAAGCCGCGCACAACGAGCATTCCATTCTGAGGCTTCAGATGATCAAGTTGCTGCCGCAAAATTCCTGAAGGAACGCTTGAATCGCCAAGAGGAATTGCCTCGCCATACGGGGAGAATCGCAAGGGGAAATAAACTCGGGCACTCTGTTTCGCCATTTTGCGGAAAAAGGCATCCGCCTTTGGCTGGGTTGGGCGAGAAAACATGGCATCATAGACCAAGGCGCTTGCACCAAAATTGGTCACCGCCTCAATAAATTTTCCCTGAATTTGATTAGAAAAAGGCCAAGGCCCATATTCCTGAAAATCCTCGTTGTTGGCCACCACTAAGGCAAGATTCGGGTGCACGGGGATGTCCCCACGGATGCGGAATCGCAAATCCTGCAAACGACATTCAATCACATCCCAAAAACCGGCCTGATCTGCAAAAATCATGGCCAAAGAAATCACAAGAGAAGGCAAAACAAGACGAGGCATCTGGAAGTTAATCTATTTCCTTTTGATCCTGGAGGCGAGGTTTGACATCAAAGTCCCATAGACAGAAAGGACAACCCGAATATGAAGTTGTCTCCATCTTGGTCCAGCTATGGCAAGAAACCTCGCGAAAAAAAAGGGGGAGGGCTAAAGCAACACTTTCTGAATCAATTCCGTCACGAATTCTCGCGCCTCTGGATCAGGAGGGCCTCCAAAATCAAAACTGCGCCGCACCCACTCTCCCCGAGGCGTCAAAATTCCGCCCCAGGCGACTTGGCTTCGATTGTATGGACTTTTGTCTGCCAGAGTGACGTGGCGGATATACTCGCGGGTGAAAACGACGACCCCCTGATCCGTTACCACAAAGGTCACTCCAGATTGCCCAGACGAATTGGCTGGAATTTCCAATAACGAAAAGGACATTCCCCAAAAATAAGGAAATCAGTCCACAAGAGCTACATCCAAGACCATATTAGGCTCAATAAGCTACATTGAAACAATGTCTCTAAACCCTCCTTATACCCTTGTGGAAAGCCAGGAAGCCTTACATGATTTGGCGAATTTTTTGGACGGGGTTTATGGCTGTGCAGTGGACACCGAAGCAGACTCCATGCACCATTATTCCGTGCGGCTCTGTTTGATTCAGATTAGCGCAGGAGGACGCAATTACATTGTGGACCCTTTGGCGGGACTTGATATGAATCCACTTTGGAAGGCCAAAGGCATGGCGGATCTTGTGCTTCATGGGGCTGATTATGATTTGCGCATGTTGCAAAACACGTTTGGATTTGCGCCGCAAAAGGTCTTTGACACCATGATTGCAGCCAAATTCCTGGGGGAAGAACATATTGGCCTTGCCCATTTGGTGCAAAAACAGTTCGGCATCAGTTTAGCCAAGTCAAACCAGAAAGCCGATTGGACCATCCGGCCCCTGCCCGATGGAATGCGCCAGTATGCCATCCTGGACACCTACTTTCTCGCGGATATCGAAGAAGAACTCGTGAAACGCCTAGAGGCCGAAGGGAAACTGGAATGGGTCGAAGAGACCTGTGCTCATCTTCTTCAACAGACCCAAAGTGAACCTTTTATGGAATCCAAGGAAGAGGCCTGGCGGATTCGAGGGTCCAACAAGCTCTACCCGGAAGAACTGGTCTTTCTCAAAACCATTTTTGAGTGGCGCGAAAAAGAAGCGGAACGCATGGACCGCCCTCCCTTCAAGGTGCTTAATCCAGATGTCATGCTGGATTTGGCGCGCGAGTGCGCCTATATCACGCCAGATATCCGGGTTGATCGCCTCCCTCGGCTTCCCCGGAATTTCACCGGAGATCGTCTCAAATCGTTTTTGGAGGCTCTCCATGGTGCAGCACAAATTCCAGAAGAACAATGGCCGCAACGTGAAAAAAAAATTTGGACGCGCCCCCTTTCTCCTGATTCGCACCGACTAGAGCACTTTAGGGAAATTCGTGACAAAATCGCGATGAAATACGGTCTTGATCCCTCCCTTCTCGCCAATCGACAACAACTTGTCGCCTTATCGCTCAAGGGATCTTCAGAAGAGTTGCGCACAAATTCTCATTGTCTCAATTGGCAATGGAATCTCCTCGCTCCGGCGTTCGGACTAGCCTAACAAAACGAAGCGTTAAGACAAAACCGGCTCCACCTTGCGAGGCCTGCCGCGTTTCTTCGGAATCTTCGACGTTTCAGATTCGGCCTTGGGCTTCGGTGGCCTACCTCGCTTGAGAGGCGGTATGTCTATTATAGGAATCTCCTTAACCTTCGGAGGGCGACCGCGTTTCTTCGGAACCTTCGGCGTTTCAGATTCGGCCTTGGGCTTTGGTGGCCGGCCTCGCTTGCGAGGCGGTATGTCTATTATAGGAATCTCCTTAACCTTCGGAGGACGACCGCGCTTCTTCGGAATCGCAGGGATTTCTTCGGGAGATTTTTCTTTAGGAGGACGGCCTCGGCGTTTCTGCGAAACCGGCACCGGGAGTGCCACGGGTTGTACCGGACTAGCCGAAGGCGCTTCCTGCGCCTTGGAGAAGGGAACGACATTCTGAGGAATGCCACCCGGAAACGCAGCCAGCAACACGTCGCCAAACCAGGAGGCGAAATGCACCGTCACCCCTTTGCGGATGTAGTCGGGCAATTTGTTGAAATCGCGCTCATTGTCCTTAGGCAAAATGAGTTCCATGACACGCAAACGCCGAGCGGCGATCACCTTTTCACGCACACCACCAATGGGCAACACCTTCCCCGTCAGGGTCACCTCGCCAGTCATGGCCAAACGCGACTTCACAGCTTTCCCCGTGGCCAAGGAATAAAGCGCCAAGGTCATGGTAATGCCCGCCGATGGGCCATCCTTTGGCGTAGCGCCCTCAGGGACATGCAGGTGCACCAAGTGTTGCTGGAAAAAGTCCGTCGCCTTTGGATCTTGTTCGCATAGAACTTTGCGCGCCACGGAATAGGCGATTTGCGCGGATTCCGCCATGGTTTCCCCCAATCGACCTGTAGTTTTAAAACCTCCGGCAGCATTTTGGAGCGCCGTTGCTTCCATATAAAGCGTCACGCCCCCCATTGAGGTCCAAGCTAAGCCCAAGGCCACTCCGGGAACCCCGGAGTCGTAGAGCTCTTCGCCGGAAAATGGAGGTAATCCCAAAAATTCCTGCAAAGAATCCCCATCCAAACGCACGGGTGCGGTGTCGCCCTCCACTTGGCGGCGCGCAACTTTGCGGCAGAGCTTTTTAATCTGGTTTTCCAGATTGCGAACCCCTGCCTCGCGGGCGTACTGGTCGATCAATTGCGCCAAGACCTTGTCGTTCATCTTCAAATCACGCGGCACCAGGCCATGCTCTTTGAGCTGCGTGGGCACCAAATAGCGGCGCGCGATCTCCAATTTTTCCTCCAGCACATAGCCGGAAAGCTTGATCACCTCCATGCGATCAAGCAAAGGCGCAGGGATGCTGTCCAGGGTGTTCGCCGTGGTAAGGAACAGCACCTTGGAGAGATCAAAGCGTACATCGAGATAGTGGTCGAGAAAATCCTTGTTTTGTTCCGGATCGAGAACCTCCAAAAGAGCCGCCGCCGGGTCGCCCTGGTAGCTCGAGGTGAGCTTGTCGATTTCGTCGATAAGGATCACCGGATTGGAACTTTCCACGCGGCGCAGGGCCTGAATGAGTTTACCGGGCATCGCGCCGATATAAGTACGACGATGTCCTTTAATCTCCGCCTCGTCGCGCATCCCCCCCACAGAGAAACGGTAAAATTTGCGGCCCAGGGCATCCGCAATGGAGCGGCCCACGCTCGTTTTGCCAACACCCGGAGGCCCCACCAAACAAAGGATGGAACCGGTGAGGCTTCCACGTTTCTGCACCGTAGCCAGAAATTCCAGAATGCGATCCTTGACATCCTCCAGACCGAAATGGGAGGCATCGAGCACCGCCTGGGCGTTTTTCAGGTCCAAATTGTCCTGGGTGGATTTGTCCCAAGGCAAGTCTACAAGCCACGAGAGGTAGGTGCGAATCATGGGGTATTCCGAACTTGCGGGCTCCAGCATGGAAAGTTTCTTCAATTCCTCATCGGCAACCTTGTGGACCTCTTCGGGTAAGATCATTTCCTCCAGCTTGGTGCGAAACTCTTCAATATCCGTGGACTTTTCGTCCTTCTCGATTCCCAGTTCTTTTTTAATGATTTTAAGCTGTTCACGCAGAAAAAATTCCTTCTGGTGTGCAGACACCTTCTCGTCAATCTGGGATTTAATCTGCTGCTGGAGCCTTTGTAGATCGATCTCTTCCCGCAAGAGCTGCAACACCTTCTTAGCACGTTCGATAATATCAAACGTCGCAAGAATATCCTGGACCCGCAAGGCTTCTGCGGTGGTCATCGCCGTAATGAGATCCATAATGAGCCCAGGATTTTCATAGTCCAGATGGCTCATCAGCATCTTAAGCTGTTCCTGGAACAGCGGAGACAGCCCGATCAGTTCCTTAACCTGGGAAATAATCGCCAGAGAAAACGCTTTGATCTCCTCGGTGGGCTTGGCGGGAATATCCCGATGATACCGAACGTCCCAACGCTGCACCGGTGCCTGAGTAACCACTTGACGGCATTCGATACGGTGCAAAGCTCGAGCCAGCGCCTGCACACTTTCTCCATCATCGGAAACCACGACTCGCATCAATTTGAGAGATGTACCAATGGGGTGCATTTCCGAAAGCATCTGGTTGTCAGGATGCGCATTGCGAATTAAGGCCGCGCCCACCATCTTCTCCGACGTCTCCATGGCATCCTGCAACAGCTTAATAAACCCACCGCCTTCAAAGGACAAAGGAACCGTAATTCCTGGCATAATTGGATGATTGTTTAAAGGCAACATGACCAGGGTCTGCGGCAAATTTTCACCTGTAGGTACAATTTCCCCAGACGAGGAGGTGGTAACAGGGGCATCGGCCGGTTCTGCTTTCACAGTTTCTTCTTTCCATTGAACTGGAGGAGGCATCGGGGTACTCTTCATCGGCGTAGCCTGTTTTTCAGGAGAATGACGGTTACGATATTTCTTTGATAGGACAGAGTTTTTTTCTTCTGAAGGTTCTTTTGTCATGGACAGATTGAATTGAAAAACGTGTAACTCCAGGATTTTTCTGTATGTTATATAGAAAAAGGCTGGGAAAATTCGCTAGGCTCATTATATTTTAAAGCACGGAAATGCACAAACTCACCTTGAATCTCCTAACCGCCTTCAGAAAGGCTTCGAACGAAGAAGAGGCCAAAGGGATGCGGCGTTATATGAGGGAGCAGTTTGATTTTTTTGGGGTAAAGACTCCCATCCGTCGTGAAATTTCTTTAGAAATTTTCACCAAACACCCCTGTCAAGACGCTACCGAGCTAGAACAGGTTGTTAAAGAGCTCTGGCAGCAACCGTTTCGAGAAATGCAATACGCCGCCTGCGATCTTCTGTATGACTCCAGATCCTTATTAGCGGCCCGGCATCTCGCTTTTCTTCGGCATCTGATTATTACCCGCTCTTGGTGGGATACAGTGGACTCGCTTGCCGCACGCAGCCTAGGGGATTTAACCCTTCGTTACTCCCAGGTCCGAGCGGCCATGGATAAATGGATTCGCGATCCTAATCTTTGGATTCGGCGTTCTGCCCTTCTTTATCAGTTGAAATTCCGTGAGCATACCGATTGGGATCGTTTACGTCATTACTGCGAACAGACCACCCAAGAGGAAGATTTTTTTATTCGCAAAGCCATTGGTTGGGCCTTACGCGAATATGCAAAAATCAATCCGGCAGAAGTCAAACACTTTGTGTCCACTCAGGAATTTTCCTCATTGACCGTACGAGAAGCCACGAAAAATTTTTAAACTCGCGCGCCTCTCTCGAAGCGCTCTTTTCCGCATTTTTCTAAATTCATAGCCTCAACTTTTGTCAACGAGGTCATTCAATGAACTACTTTTCTTCTCTGCCCTTCCGTCTAAAAATTGACGAGCTTGGACATTGCCGTTTCATGGATGCGGCGGAATTTTCCAAAGGCACGGAGGCTCTCAAGGGCAAGAAGATTGTCATTGTCGGATGCGGCGCCCAAGGCCTGCATCAGGGTCTAGACTTGCGAGATTCTGGCCTTGATGTCTCTTACGCCCTCCGCAAGGAAGCGATTGAACAGAAACGCGATTCCTGGAAAAACGCCACAGAAAACGGCTTTACTGTCGGCATTTACGAAGATTTGATCCCCAAGGCGGACCTGGTCATTAATCTGACACCGGATAAGCAACACACCTCGGTCATTTCCAAGGTCATGCCCCTGATGAAGAAAGGCGCCGCGCTCTCTTATTCCCACGGATTCAACATCGTGGAAGAGGGGATGCAAATCCGCGAAGATATCACCGTGGTGATGGTCGCTCCCAAGGGCCCAGGTTCCGAGGTCCGCGCTGAATACGTGCGCGGCTTTGGCGTGCCGGCCCTAATCGCCGTCCACCGTAAAAACGACCCCGAGGGCAAGGGCTGGGATATCGCCAAGGCTTATGCCGCAGGCTTAGGCGCAGACCGCGCCGGTGTGCTGGAATCCTCCTTTGTCGCGGAAGTGAAATCCGACCTCATGGGCGAACAAACCATCCTCTGTGGTATGCTGCAGACCGGATCTCTCCTGTGCTTTGACCGCATGGTCGAACTCGGTGTCGAACCGGGTTTCGCTTCCAAGCTGGTCCAATACGGTTGGGAAACCATTTCCGAAGCTCTGAAACACGGAGGCATCACCAATATGATGGACCGCCTCTCCAACCCCGCAAAAATCCGCGCCTTTGAACTGTCTGAGGAGCTGAAGAAGATTTTGCGTCCCCTATACGAAAAGCATCAGGACGACATTCTGTCCGGTGAATTTTCCTCTACCATGATGAAGGACTGGGCAGACGGCGACAAGAAATTGCTGGGCTGGCGCGAAGCTACTGGCAAAACGGCCTTTGAGAAAACCCCTGCGGCCGATGTTGCCATTCCCGAGCAGGAATACTTCGACCGTGGCGTGCTTATGGTCGCCATGGTGAAGGCAGGCGTGGAACTCGCTTTCGAGACCATGGTTTCCGCAGGCATTCTGGAGGAAAGCGCCTATTACGAGTCTCTACACGAAACCCCGCTCATCGCGAACCTCATCGCCCGCAAGAAGCTCTACGAAATGAACCGCGTCATCTCCGACACAGCGGAATACGGTTGCTATCTCTTCGCCAACTCCGCCATCCCCATGTTGGAACCCTTCATGAAGGGCATCGGCAAGGAGCTGATCGGAGGCATCTACAACGAAGGGAAATCCGACGGAGTGGACAACAAGCGCCTTATTGAGATTAACGCAGCCATCCGGGAGCATTCTGTTGAAGAGATTGGCGCTTGGCTTCGCGCTCAGATGAAGGGCATGAAGAAGCTCGTATAAAGGAACACCATTACAAAATGGTTCCTCTAAAAATTGGTTTTCGGCCAACACGGGAGCCATAAACGTCGGCCATCAACCGAACGGCAGTAGCTGGCCGGGGCGATGACGGTCCACTTCCTGTGGACCGCCTTTCTCCATAGGGGATAGCCCCCGAAGGCCTTGATTCTAAATCCAGCAGTTGACCGGGGCGACTCTGTCTCTTCTGATATGCCAGTTAGGCTTTAGCCGTTACTGGCACATATCCTCCGCTGAGGAAAGCTTTGCTTGGTTCGGAGACATATACTCCACTGAGTACGCAGGAGAGCGCAATCGTAGCCGGAATGAGCCAAACGAAAATTTTTAGAG